>CATWID010000007.1 GCA_958350755.1 uncultured Collinsella sp. | reverse complement strand
TCGGCCTGCAGGACCACGAGCCGGGCGACGTTTCCCTTGTCAACGAGCAGGTCGTAGAGCCGGGCATGACGTTCTCTATCGAGCCGGGCATCTACCTCCCCGGCCGCACCGGCGTCCGCATCGAGGACCTGTGCCTGGTTACCGAGTCCGGCGTCGAGATCCTCAACGCCTACCCCCACGACCCAGTCAGCCTAGACTAGCCTGGTCCCCAAGCCCCCAAACTAAGTTGCGGTGGAATAGTTCCTGGATGGGCTGCTAGAACCCAAAAACAGGAACTATTTCACCGCAACTGATGAGGGAATGGGTTAGCGGAGCAGGCCCGCTACTTCGCCGGCCAGGGTGATGGTGCCGGCTGCTACGAAAGGCTCGCCCGCGGCATCGAGGGCTGCGAGGGCCTCGGATACGCTGGGATACACACCCGCGAGCTTATCGGCGTCCACCAGGGCAGCGAGCTCCTCTGCCGGCAGGGCGCGATCGGAATCGGTCTGGGTTACGACTACACGCGGGAAGGCAGGAATTAGCACGTCGACGATACCCGCCACATCCTTGTCGGCCAGCGCGGCGCACAGCAGCGTGGGGCGATTCTCTACGCACGGATCGATCTCGTCCAGTGCGCTCACAAAGTTCTCGCAGCTCTGAGGGTTATGGCAGGCGTCGATCAGCTTGAGCGGATCGGTTCCCAACACATCAAAGCGGCCCGGCGTGGGGCAGCCCATAAGCGAAACGTCGAGCGCCTCATGGTCGAGCTCGCGATCCAGATACCCCTCGCACATCATAATCGCGCACGCGGCATTCTGCGGCTGATACGCCGGCTTCACCATACTCGACGTATAGATCGCGCGCGGCGTGGTGCAGCTAAACTCAACCGTATCGCCCACATGCGCCGGCACCTTGGTCGTGGCGTGGCACACCACGAGCGGCACGACGCCGCACTCGCGGCAACGGGCATCCATCACGCGCTGAACGCTCGACTCGTGCGTGCCCTCGCCTAAAACAACCAGGCGCCCGGGTTTGATAACCGCAGCCTTCTCCCCCGCAATGGCCTCGAGCGTGTCGCCCAAAATACGTGTGTGATCAAGCCCGATGCCCGTAATGGCAACGGCGACGGGATCGGTCGCACTCGTGGCGTCCCAACGGCCGCCCATGCCAACCTCGAGCACGGCAACGTCCACCGCGGCCTCGGCAAACACCACCAGCGCGGCAGCCGTCAGCAGATCAAACGGCGTGATGGTATAGGCGCGCTCCCCCGCCGCCACACGACGGGCATTCACGCGATGCCCCGCCTCGACGGCGGCAGAAACGCCACGGGCAAAGGCCTCGTCGCTCACAACGCGCCCATCGACCTCCATGCGCTCGGGATAGCGCACCAGCTGCGGCGACGTATACAGCGCGGTCTTTAATCCCTCACCACGAAGGATGGCAGCCGAAAAACGCGTGGTCGAAGTCTTTCCATTGGTACCGGCAACCTGAATGCAATCGAAATACTCGTCCGGACGTCCCAGCTCATCGAGCATATCGACAACCGTCTCAAGCAGAGGCCCAGCATCCCCAGAAATCCGCCCCGTATCAGCAGCCAGCCCCACAGCCTCACCAAACGAAAGCAACTCAAACGAGAACGGCACAGAATACGACCCAGAACGCTTAGCCATAACCCAAGTCTCCAATTACAGAAAAAGAGGCCCACCAAAAAGAATGAGCCCCTCGCGTTGACAATATCAGCCTTTATCCGCTTGCAGCAAAATCAAGAGCACAACCCAGTGGCCCTGCCAGGCAGCGGACGACCACGTAACCGCCATGGGAGCGGTTTGGGGCATTGCTCGATACAAGTTCCGCACGAGCCGAAGGCCACTTAATGTGGCCTTCGTGCGAGCAGGACTGTCCGCAGTAGCGAGCAATGCCCCAAACCGCGTCCCCCAGTAACGCCTACGAGAAGTCAGCAACCTGAGCAGTCAGCGCCGCCAGGATCTCCTTGAGCTCAGCTGCACGGTCCCTCTTCTTCTGGACCACCGCGGGCGCGGCCTTGGCCACAAAGCCCTCGTTGGCGAGCGTCTTCTCGCAGCCGGCGAGCTCCTTCTGGGCCGCGGCGATCTCCTTCTCCAGGCGTGCCTTCTCGGCCGAAAGGTCAACCTTGCCCTCGAGCACCACAAAGACCTCAACGCCGCTGTCGACCACGGCGATGCTCGCGGCCGGCTTCTCAACGTCGGTACCCATGACCAGCGAAGCGGTGTTGGCCAGCGGCTCAATGGTCGAACGCAGGCTCTCGAGCTTCTCGATGTCCTCGGCGCCGGCGCGCACGACCACGTCGAGCTCGGCCTTGGGGCTCAAGCGATAACGCGAACGGGTGGCGCGGGCGGCGGAAACGACGGCGCGGCACAGCTCAAACGCGCGCTCGGCGTCCTCGTCGACATACTTGGCATAGTCGGCGGGCTCGGGCCACTTGGCGATCATGAGCGCCTCGGCGCGGTCCACGTTGCCCTCGGCGTCCAGATCGAGCACGCTCGCCGGCATGTTGTCCCAGATCTCCTCGGTCACGAACGGCATGAGCGGGTGCATCAGACGAATGGAGGTGTCGAGCACAAAGATCAGGTTGCGCTGCGCCTGCAAACGGCCCTCGCCCTTCAGGCGAGCCTTGGTGACCTCGACATACCAGTCGCAGACCTCGTTCCAGAAGAACTGCTGCACGCCGCGGGCCATGTCGCCAAAGGTGTAGTTCTCAATACCCTCGGTGACCATCTTCACGGCCTTGGCAAGGCGGCTGAACATCCAGGCGTCGGCCGGCGTCTCCACGACGGGTTCGCCGGGCGTGTAGCCTTCCATGTTCATAAGCAGGAAGCGGCTGGCGTTCCAGATCTTGGTCACAAAGCTCTTGGCCTGCTCGGTGCGCGGGCTGTCGATGAGCTTCTTGGTCTTCTTGTCGATGTTCGCGTCGAACTTGACATCCTGGTTGTTGGTGCACAGCGTGAGCAAGTTGAAGCGCATGGCGTCGGCGCCGTACATGCCAATGAGGTCCATGGGGTCAACGCCGTTGCCCTTAGACTTGGACATGCGGCTGCCGTCCTTGGCCAGGATCGTCGGGTAGATGACGACGTCCTTAAACGGCACTTCGTCCAGGAAGTACAGCGAGCTCATGACCATGCGGGCGACCCACAGCGCGATGATGTCGCGTGCGGTGACCAGCGCCGTCGTGGGGTGATGGCCCTCGAGCAGCTCCGGCTTTTGCGGCCAGCCCTGCGTGGCGAAGGTCCACAGCTGCGAGCTGAACCAGGTGTCCAGCACGTTCTCGTCCTGATGCACGTGATGGCCGCCACACTTGGGGCACACATCGGTGTCCTCGGTGAGGGCGTCCTCCCAGCCACAGTCCTCGCAATAGAACACGGGGATGCGGTGGCCCCACCACAGCTGGCGGCTGATGCACCAGTCCTTGAGGTTCTCCATCCAGGTGGTGTAGGTCTGCGTCCAGCGCGCGGGATGGAAGGTGACCTTGCCCGAGTTGACGGCGTCCAGCGCCGGCCCCTTGAGCTTATCGACGGCCACAAACCACTGCTCGGACAGCCACGGCTCAAGCGCGGCGTCGCAACGGTAGCAGTGCATGACGGAGTGGTCGTGGTCCTCGACGTGATCGAGCAGGCCGTGCTCGTCGAACCACTTGATGACGGCCTCGCGGCACTCGTCGCGGTTCATGCCGGTAAACTCGCCGTAGCCCTCGACGACCACCGCGTGCTCGTCGAAGATGTTGATCTGCGGCAGGTCGTGAGCCTGACCCATGGCGTAGTCGTTGGGGTCGTGGGCAGGGGTGACCTTGACGAAGCCGGAGCCAAAGTTGGCGTCGACATGCCAATCCTCAAAGATAGGAATCTCACGGTCGACGATGGGGAGCTTAACGGTCTTACCCACGAAGGCGGCCTTCTCGGGATCCTTCGGGGAGACGGCGACGCCCGTGTCACCAAGCATGGTCTCAGGGCGCGTGGTGGCGACGACGATGTAGTCCTGGCCGTTGACCGGCTCGGTCAGCGGGTAGCGCAGGTGCCACAGGTGGCCCTTCTCGTCCTTGTACTCGGCCTCGTCGTCCGAGATAGCGGTGGTGCAGTTGGGGCACCAGTTGACGATGCGCTTGCCACGATAGATCAGGCCGTCGTGGTACCAGTCGCAGAAGACCTTACGCACGGCCTGGGCATAGTCCTCGTCCATGGTGAAGCGCTCGTTGTCGAAGTCGACGGAGCAGCCCATGCGCTTGATCTGCTCGACGATGATGCCGCCGTACTCGTGGGTCCAGTCCCAGCAGGCGTCGACAAACTTGTCGCGGCCAATCTCCAGGCGGCTGATGCCCTCGCTCTTGAGCTTCTTGTCGACCTTGGTCTGCGTGGCGATACCGGCGTGGTCGGTACCGAGCACCCAGCGCGTGGACTTGCCGCGCATGCGGGCCATACGGATGATGGCGTCCTGGATGGAGTCGTCGGTGGCATGACCCATGTGGAGCTTGCCGGTCACGTTGGGAGGCGGAATGGTGACGGTGCAGTCGCCCACGCCCTCACGGCGCTTGTAGTAGCCGCCGTCAAGCCACTTCTGCAGGATCGCCGGCTCGTTGGTCGACGGATCGTAGTTCTTGGGCATTTCTTCCATATATCTCTCCCTTGCCCGTCGGCGTGTCCGCCTGCTTGGTTTTCGCTCGGTCAAGTCCTGACTCGCACGAAGAGCACATTTAGTGCTCTTCGGCTCGTGCGGAATCTACGAAAACCAAGCAGGCGGACACGCCTTAGGTATCGTTTACTTCAGTCTGAAGGTACTAGCTAAACAATCTCACAGAATAGCACAGGCATACCTACCAAAAAGGGACAGGTTTATTTTGGCAGGTTTTATCAGGGAAAATGACGTTTGCCCATATAAAAACCGACCAAAATAAACCTGTCCCTAAAAGGCAGGTCCCGCGGTGGTTGCCGCGGGACCTGGATTCAAGCTATTTACCCGTAAATGCGCTGGGGCTGTTCTTCGCCCTTAACCGCCTCTTCGGTTACGACGACCTTGGCTACGCCCTCCTCGCTGGGGAGGTCGAACATCGTCTGCTGCAGCACGTCCTCGCAGATGGCGCGCAGGCCGCGGGCGCCGGTCTTGCGGGCGAGCGCCATGCGGGCGATCTCGTGCAGGGCCGCGTCGTCAAACTCAAGATCGACGTCCTCGAGCTGGAACATCTTGCGGTACTGGCGCACCACGGCGTTCTTGGGCTCGGTCAGGATCGACACCAGGTCGTCCTCGTCGAGCGCCTGCGTCTGGGTCACGACGGGCGTACGGCCCACGAACTCGGGGATCATGCCAAAGGCGTTGAGGTCTTGCGGGAGCACCTGGCGCAGCAGGTCGTTCTCGTCGACCGAGGTGGGGCCGGCGATCTCGGAGTTAAAGCCCACGCCCTTGTTGCCCACGCGATCGGCAATGATCTTATCCAGACCCACAAAGGCACCGCCGCAGATGAACAGGATGTTCGTTGTGTCGATCTGCAGCAGCTCCTGCTGGGGATGCTTGCGGCCGCCTGTGGGCGGAACGCTGGCCACCGTGCCCTCAAGAATCTTAAGCAGTGCCTGCTGAACGCCCTCGCCCGAGACATCGCGGGTGATGGAGAGGTTCTCGGCCTTGCGGGCGATCTTGTCGATCTCGTCCACGTAGATGATGCCCACCTGCGCGCGCTCAATGTCGCCATCGGCAGCGTTGATGAGCTTGAGCAGGATGTTCTCAACATCCTCGCCAACGTAGCCAGCCTCGGTGAGCGCGGTGGCGTCGGCGATGGCAAACGGCACCTCGAGGATGCGCGCGAGCGTCTGGGCCAGCAGCGTCTTACCGGTACCGGTGGGGCCGAGCAGCAAAATATTGGACTTGGCGAGCTCCACCTCGTCCATATCGTCATCAAACTGGGCGTCTATGCCCGATGCCTCGTCTAAGGCGGATACCGCGGCACCGCCCTCGATCACGCGACGGTAGTGGTTGTACACGGCCACCGACATGGCGCGCTTGGCGTCCTCCTGGCCCATAACATAGGCCGAAAGCTCGTCATAGATCTCGTGCGGCGTCGGCACGTGCGTGATGACCTGACGGTCGTCCTCGAGCTCAAAGCCCTCGGCCTCGGGGTCAACGGCGGGCTGGGACGCAGCCTGGCCGTGGTCGCTGAGGAAACCCGGCAGTTTGCCGTTGCGGGCGGCGTCCATAAAGTCCGAAGCCAGCGACTCCTCAAGAATCTCGGAACAGGCGGCGACGCACTCGTCGCAGATAAAGATGTTGGTCGGACCCTTTACGAGGCGACGGACCTGGCCCTGCTCTTTTCCGCAAAAGGAGCAACGGATGGGGTTGCCGTTCTCGTTAAAGTTATCCTGCATGTTACCTGCCATCCTAGGCGTCCTTCGCGGCGAGATCGCGCGAGGTGACGATACGATCGATCAGGCCGTAGTCGAGGGCCTCGGCAGCGGTCAGGTAGTTGTCGCGCTCGGTATCGGCCTGGACTTTCTCGATGGGCTGGCCCGAGGCGTCGGACAGGATCTGGTTGAGCTCGCGACGGGTCTTCTTGATCTCCTCGGCCACGATCTCGATCTCGGTCTGCTGGCCCTGGGCACCGCCGCTGGGCTGGTGAATCATGACCTTGGAGTGCGGCAGGCAGAAGCGCTTGCCCTTGGCGCCGGCCGAAAGCAGCACGGCGGCCATAGACGCGGCCATACCGACGCAGATGGTGGAAACCTGCGGCTTAATAAAGTTCATGGTATCCAGAATCGCCAGACCGGAGTAGACCTCGCCACCGGGCGAATTGATGTAGAGCGAGATATCCTTCTCGGCATCCTGGCTCTCAAGATGCAGCAGCTGGGCAACGACCAGGTTGGCGCTGACGGAGTTGATCTCCTCGCCCAAGAAGATGATGCGGTCGTTGAGCAGGCGCGAATATATATCGTAGCTACGCTCACCGCGCGGCGTCTGCTCGATAACGTATGGCACAAGGGCGGAATCGAACTTAGCGATCATACGCATCTCCATTTCTCTTACGGACCAATAATGGTTCTAGACAAACGTACGGTGCCCGCATGCTATGCATTGGCTGGCACCGTACGAAGCAACCGGATAACCGGCTTATAACTTTACCCCATCACGGGCGCATCCATGCGCTCGCGGGAAAGGTGGCGAGAATTACTCGGCGTCCTTGGCGGTCTCGTCGACCTCGGTCACCTTGGCGTTCTCGACCAGGTGATCGACGGCCTTGGAGCGACGGATGGACTCACGGACGGCAGGCATGCGGCCATCGGCAATGAACTCGGCCTTGGAAGCCTCGACGTCCTTGACGCCGGCCTTCTCGAACTCGGCGTTGATGTCGTCCTCGGTGACCTCGATCTTGAGCTCACGGGCGAGAGCGTCGAGCGCCAGGGACTCACGGGCAACGTCGTTGGCCTGCTTGTGCAGATCGCCGACGAACTGCTCCATGGTCAGGCCGGATGCGGGCAACCAGGTGTCCAGCGTCATGCCGCGGGCAGCGAGGTTAGACAGGAAGTTCTGGCCGAGCTCCTCAAAGACGGACTGCTCGTAGTCGGCGTCCATCTCGTCGAGCTGCAGACGCTCGGCGAGAGCGGAGACGCAACGGTTCTCCTTCTCGGCTGGCAGGCGGGAAGCCTTGTCCTGCTCGATCTCGAGCTTGATGGCGTCGCGCATGGCGTCGATGCTGTCGAAGCCAAAGTCGGACTTGACGAGCTCGTCGGTGAGCTCGGGGGTGTTGCGGACCTTGATGCCCTTGACGGTGACCTCGACGGTATGGGTCTCGGCCTCCTCGCCCTCCTCAGCCTCGTCGGTCCAGGTGACGGTCTTGACGTCGTCAACGTTGGCACCGATCAGGGCCTCGTTGAGCTCGGCGGGGTTGCTGTCGCTGCCGGCGATGAGCATGCGGCCCTCGGCGGCGAAGTTGTCGGCGTTCTCGACGGCCTTGAGGTCGACGGTCACGTAGTCGTCAGCCTCGACAGCGCGGCCCTCGACGTCCTCGAAGGTAGCGCGGTAGTTGAGGAGCATCTCAACCTGGTTGTTGATCTCGGACTCGGTGACCTCAGCGGGAGGCATCTCGATCTCGACGGCGTCGTAGGAGGAGAGCTCAGCGGCGGGACGCAGGGAGAACTCGACGGTATAGGTGTAGTCCTCGTGATCCTTGGCGAGGTCGAGCTCCTTGTAGTCACCGTTCTTGGTGGGGACGATGTCCAGCTCGTTGAGGACGGCGGGCTCGTTGGCGGCGATCAAGTCGTTGGTCGCCTGAGCGAGGGTAGCCTCGGCGCCCAGGGCGGAGTCGATGACCGGACGGGGAGCCTTGCCGGCGCGGAAGCCCGGGAAGCGGTACTTCTTGGCGGTGTCCTTGTAGGCCTTCTTGATCGCGGCGTCGACGTCGGCGGCCGGGATGGTGACCGTAGCGGTGAGCTTGGCGTCCTTGACGTCAGAAGCGGTGATGTTCAACACGTTCCTCCTCATACTGCCCAGCTTATCTGAGGTGCTGGTACCTTTATGCAACAAAGAGTCGCGACGGCGGGAGCCGACGCAGGTGCGATGGTGCGGGCGAAAGGACTCGAACCTTCACGGGAATCCCACCAGAACCTAAATCTGGCGCGTCTACCAATTCCGCCACGCCCGCATGAGCGCACAGACTAGGAATGATAGCAGATACGAGCGCCAAGCGCACGCACACGTTTTACAGGCTCACGACCTCACCACGAGTGCAAAAGGCGGGTCGAGTTGCCCCGCCCCGCCAATTACGACTTGTTCGCCGACCCGCTACTCCCCCAGCAGCGCTTTCTCCGGCGTGATGGGCAGCGAGCGGACCTGGTGGCCCGTGGCGTGTGCGACGGCCGAGGCCACGGCGGCGAGCGGCGTGTTGATGACGACCTCGCCGATCGATTTGGCGCCAAACGGGCCCGTCGGCTCATAGCTCGGCTCAAAGGCCACGCGGATGCTGCCGATATCCAGGCGCGCGGGCAGCTTGTAGCTCATAAAGTTGCCGGTACGCAGACGGCCGCGGTCGTCGTGCTCGACAATCTCGTAGAGCGCGTGACCGATACCCTGGGCAATGCCGCCCTCGGCCTGGACGCGCGCGAGCGCCTCGTTGATCACGGTGCCGCAGTCGACGGCCGCGGCGTAATCCACCACGGTCACCTTGCCGGTTGCCTTGTCGACCTCGACCTCGGCAATGCCGGCCATAAACGGCGGGGGCGAAACGGGCAGGCTGGCAGAGGCATGCGAGGTCAGCGCGTCGCCGCCCTCGATGTTCTTAACGCACAGGTTGGCAAAGTCGCGCAGCGTGAGGTAGCGACCGCGCTCGCGGGCGGCGCGCTCGTCGGACAGGCGCACGTACTGGCCATCAAAGACCACATCGGCGGCATCCACGTCCCACATCTGGGCGGCCTTGGCGCAAATCTTCTTGCGCAGCTCGGTCGCGGCATTCTTGGCGGCCAGGCCCGTCACGTACGTACCCGAGCTCGCGTACGAGCCGGCGTCGAAGGGCGATACATCGGTATCCACGCCACGAACCACAATGAGAGAGCTCTCCACGCCCAGCTCCTCGGCGGCAATCTGCGCCAGGATCGTGTCGACGCCCATGCCGTTGTCGGTGGCGCCGGTCGAAAGCGTGATAAAGCCGTCCTCTTCCAGGCGCATGTCAATGCCGGCGATATCCACGTTGGAAATGCCCGAGCCCTGCATGGTGAGCGCACAGCCCAGGGCGCGCACGCGGTCGCCCAGGTCCACGGCCAGCGGCTTGTCGCGCCAACCGATCATGTCCATCGCACGCAGCAGGCAGCGGTCGAGTGCGCAGGCGTTGAGCTTCTCGTTGTAGTACTGCGGCATGATCTCGCCCTCGCGCACGATGTTCTTAAGGCGCAGGTCGGCGGGGTCCATGTGCAGCATGTCGGCAAGCTCGTTGACGGCACTCTCCACGGCAAACTGGCCCTGGGTGGCACCGTAGCCGCGATACGCTCCGCCGCGGTTGGTGTTGGTGTAGACGGCGTCCCAGCTAAAGCGGCTCGCCTTCACGTGGTTGTAGATGGGCAGACTCTTGTGGCCCGAAAGGCCGATCGTCGTGGTGGCGTGTTCGCCGTACGCGCCGGCGTTGGACAGCGTATGTAAGTCGATGGCCGTGATGGTGCCGTCGTTCATGGCGCCCAGCTTAACGGTCATCTGCATCTGATGGCGCGAGTTGCCCGCGGTGATGGTCTCCTCGCGGGTGTAGCAGCAATAGCTCGGACGGCCGGTCTGCTGGGTCACGAACGCCACGAAGATCTCGCAGCAGCCCGTCTGCTTGGAGCCAAAGCCGCCACCGATGCGCGGCTTAATAACCTGCACCTGCGACTGCGGAATGTCGAGCGACTGCGCGACCATGCGGCGCACGTGGAAGGGCACCTGCGTGGAGGTGGTCACCGAAATGCGCCCGAACACGTCGGTCGTCGCGAAGGCGCGGAAGGTTTCCATGGGCGCGGTCTGCGTGGCCTGGCTGGTGTAGGTGCGGGTGAAGACGATGTCGCTCTGGGCGAAGGCCTCGTCCAAGTCGCCAAAGTCGCTCGTGCCGCTGCATACCAAGTTGCGCGAGACATCCCCGCCCTGCGGGAACATAAAGGTCACGTCGCCCTCGGGGTGGACCACGATGTCGTTATCGAGCGCCTGGGTAAAGTCGAGCAGCGGCTCGAGCACCTCATAGTCGACCTTGATGAGCTTGAGCGCCTTGTCAGCAGCCTCCTCGGTCTCGGCGGCAACGATTGCCACCTCCTCGTTTTGGTAACGGACGAGGTTCTCGAGAATCAGGCGGTCGTAGGGACTCGGCTGCGGATAGCTCTGGCCGGCGATGGTAAAGCGGCGCTTGGGCACGTCCTCGTAGGTGTAGACGCCCACCACGCCGGGCACCTTCAGGGCGCGCGACGTATCGATGGAGCGGATCTTGGCGCGGGCGTACGGGCTGCGCTTGAGCTTAACGATGAGCGCGCCGGCGGGCACCATATCGCCGGTGTAGACCGGACGACCCTCGAGCAGGGCCTTCGAGTCCTTCTTGGGCTGCTTGTGGGTGATCTGCTTGTAGGTGACGCCGTCAGAGCTGGTGTTATTGACCGGCAGCTCGGGCATCTCGAAGCCCACCTGCACGCCAGACTCGTTAAGGAAGCGGACGATGGCGCGCAGCTGGCTCTCGTAGCCGCTGCAGCGGCAGAGGTTGCCTGCGAGCTGGCGCGAGAGCTCCTCGCGTGTGGCGACGAGGCTCGGGTCCTCCTTGGCGGCGCGGGCGAGCGCCAGCACGTTCATGATGAGGCCGGGGGCGCAAAAACCGCACTGCTCGGCACCTTCGGCGGCCATGGCGCGGGCGAGCGCCTCGGACTCGGCCTTAAGGCCCTCAAGCGTGGTGATGGTATGGCCCTCAACACGGGCGGCAGGAACCGAGCAGCTCAGCACCGGGTCGCCGTCGAGCCACACCGTGCACAGGCCGCAGTTGGTGGTCTCGCAGGCGCAGCGCACCGACGCGCAGCCCTGCTCGCGCAGCAGCGCAAAGAGCATGGTGTCGGGGGCAATCTGAACCTTGACCTTGCGGCCGTTGAGCGTAAAGGAAAGATCGATGAGTTTGGCAGCCATTAGCGCACCTCGCTAGAATCGACGCCGGGCACGCGGCGGCAGGAATACTCGTCCGTGGCGAACTTAGGGATCTGCACGGTCTCGAGCTCGCGGGCAAGCGCGGCCGAAAGCTCGATGCCGGCGGCGCGGCGCACGGCCTGAATCGCCAACGGTGCCGAGATGCGGCGGCGGTAGTCGGCCGAGCCCCACAGGTTGGTGCCGTAACTCAGCGCGCGAACGGATGCGGCCAGGGCGCGCAGCTCGTCCTCGGAAGGCTGCTCGCTGGTGAGGCCGCATGCCTCGCCCTGCAGCAGGGTCGCACGCAGCGGGCGGGCGCCCACGGTGACATGCCAGCTGTTATCCCACCAGGCGGCGGTAACGTTTAGGGAGGGGAAGTCGGTCGCGGCCTTGCGTACGGCCTCGTAGCTCGCGCGGTAGTCGTGCTTAACGACCACGACGTGCTCGATCACGTCGCGCACATAGCCCATGTTCACAAACTCGGCAAGCGGCACGCGGCCGGCACCCGTCAGCTCAACGTACGAGTCGAGCGCCAAAAAGGCCGAGAGCACGTCCGAAAAACCAAAGCGGCCGTAGATGCTGCCACCCACCGTGGCGGTATTGCGCAGCTGCACGCCCACAATGTCGTGGACGGCAAACTCGAATACGTTGTTGACGAGCGCGTTGAGCCCGGCATCGCGCTCGAGCTGGCGCAGGGTGCACATGGCACCGATGCGAAACTCGGTCTCGGTCTCCTCGATCTGATCGAGTCCGCAGGCCGAAAGGTCAATCGCCGTCGCCACGCGACGCGAACCCAGGCGCATCCAGATGCCGCCGCCCACAATCTTGTTGTTGCGGTTCTTCTGTAAGAGCTCATAGGCTTCGGCCGCGTTTCCAACACGGACGTAGGTACCGAACTTGAGCACGTTCTCCCCCATCTCTTTACTTGTCCAGTACCCCTAAGTGTACCAAACGAGGGCGCACGACCCTCACCACCATAGAAAAAGGCTCCCGGCAGGAATTGCCGGGAGCCTTAGGCGCATCAGCTGGTGCTGTGCGGAGCTATGTCAAGCTGGATTTAGCAGACGCCCTGGGCCATCATGGCGTCGGCGACCTTCAGGAAGCCGGCGATGTTGGCGCCCATGACAAAGTTGCCCTCCTGGCCATACTCCTTGGCGGTGTCGTCCACGTTGTGGAACATGCCGCGCATGAGCTGCTCGAGCTTGCCGTCGACCTCCTCGAAGGTCCAGGACAGGTGCTCGGCGTTCTGGCTCATCTCCAGGCCGGACACGAGCACGCCGCCGGCGTTGGCAGCCTTACCGGGCATAAAGGCGACGCCGTTCTCCTGGAAGTAGGTCGTGGCCTCGATGGTCGTGGGCATGTTTGCGCCCTCGCCGACCACCTTGCAGCCGTTGGCGACGAGCGCCTGGGCGTCCTCGAACAGCAGCGTGTTCTCGCGAGCGCAGGGCAGCGCGATGTCGCAGGGCAGCTGCCACACGCCACGGCCGTCGCCCTCGTGCCACGTGGCATTGGGCTTCTCGTCAACGTACATGGCGAGCGTGACGCCCTTGTCGTGGCCAGAGCGCTTCTGGTTGTAGACGTGCTCGAGCACGGAGTAGTCGATGCCGTCGGGATCCTCGACCCAGCCGTGGGTATCGGAGCAGGCCAGCACCTTGCCGCCGAGCTGGGAAACCTTCTGGACGGCGTAGATGGCAACGTTACCGGAGCCGTGAACGACGACGTTCTTGCCCTCGAAGGAGTCGCCGCGGCTCTTGAGGTACTCGTCCGCAAAGTAGACCAGGCCGTAACCGGTGGCCTCGGTACGGGCGAGCGAGCCGCCAAAGGAGAGGCCCTTGCCGGTGAGGACGCCGGTCCACTCGTTGGTCAGGCGCTTGTACTGACCGAACAGGTAGGCAACCTCGCGGCCGCCAACGCCCAGGTCGCCGGCGGGAACGTCGGTGTTGGGACCGATGTGGCGATAGAGCTCGGTCATGAAGGACTGGCAGAAGTGCATGATCTCGTTGTTGGACTTGCCCTTGGGGTCAAAGTCGGAACCGCCCTTGCCGCCGCCCATGGGAAGGGTGGTCAGGCTGTTCTTGAGGATCTGCTCCAGGCCCAGGAACTTGAGCATGCCCAGGGTGACCGTCGGGTTAAAGCGCAGGCCGCCCTTGTAGGGTCCAATGGCAGAGTTGAACTCGACGCGGTAGCCGCGGTTGACCTGGACCTTGCCCTGGTCGTCGACCCAGGGGACACGGAACATAACGATGCGCTCGGGCTCGACGAGGCGCTCCAGCAGGGCGGCCTCCTCGTACTCGGGATGGGCGTCGAGCGCCGGCTGGATGGTGCCGAGGATCTCGGTCGCGGCCTGGATGAACTCAGGCTGCTCGGGATAGCGGGCCTTGAGCTCGTCGAGAACTTTCTGCGTGTAGCTCATGCTTCCTCCAATTGATGGAAAAGAAAGGTGTCGTTCGCGGCGCCCCATGCGCCGTGAGCTTTATCGAGTATGGATAATATCGCACTGTTGCTACAAAGTTACGAATAAGGCAACGAGCGGATGTTTCATTTTGATTACGATGCAGGTAGATAGCTTTTTGACCGCCTGACGAGCAAATCGCGTGTTTCGAAGCTGTTTCCCGCACGTTTCGAAACCACCACAAAGGGGACAGGCACCTTTGTGGTGGTTTTGGCGAGATGCGTTGGCGGGAACGGATGTGAATCGAACACATCCAAGACGTTTTGCACGCCTCACAACGGTTTTGAAGACCGCGGGGCCCACCGGAGCCCATCCGCTCCCAAACGTGGCGGTATTTTACCAAACCCAACAGACCACAACCGAAAAGAGCGATGCGGAAACCGCTAACGCAGCGATCTCAGACCGCCGGACTCCTTGTCGAGTACTGTAAAGCGCACGGCATCCAGGTGCTCCAAGATGCTAATGGTTCGTTTGCGCGACACGCCCAGGGCTTCGCGCAGCACACTCGTGGTGGCGGCGCCGCCAGCAGCCTCGATAGCCGTCGCAACAACCTCACGCGCATGGGCCTCGGCAGCGGCGGACAAGGCAACGTCGCGCTCGACCTTAACGATCGAGTGGTTGAGCGAAAGCTCGCGCAGTGCACGCGTCATGGTGTCGCGATCGAGCTGCAACTGTTCGCTCACCTCGGGAAGCGTCGGCGCATTAAGACCGGCCTCATCCAGCAGGGCCACGATACGCTGGCCAGCCTCGCGCACCACGCGTATCGCCGCGGCGGCGGAATGCGGGTCGAACACCTCGGCACCGTCGACGGCGCACACGCCACGTGCACAGCCCTCGGCAATAAGTGCCATCGCGACATCGTTACCGGCGCCCGGCCAAGCCGCGTGCGCGACCGCACCGGACGTAAAGCCGATCTCCTTGGGAGCCGCCGCGTGCATGGAGGACAAGGCCGCAGCCAGCACATCCATTGCAGCATCGAGAGCCGAGGCATCTGCGTAGAGCACCGCACCGCCCGCAGCAAGCTCGCACACGGCAGCCTGGTCCACAAGCCCACGCAAAACGATCTCGACCTCGCCGGTAACAAGATCGAGCGCTGCGGCAACACCGGCAGCAGCAACAGGCAGCGTTTGCAGCGCCAGCCACGCGTGTACGCCGTCCGCGACATCTCCGGACTCAAGCGCCGCATACAACGCGCGCTCCCCCGCCGACAGGACCCGCGCGCGGCGACAGCGCGATAGCAGGACGCGTCCGCCGCCAAGCAGCGAAATCGGCGAATACGACAGAATGACGGCATGATCGCCGGCGCGCAACGGCAGCGGCCGTTCCAGGCGCACCTGCACCACACGCGTCTCGCCGACCGCAATAGGCGGCTCGTCGTCTAAAAGCATAATGCGGCCGAGCACCTCAGCCGTGCCCGCCATAACGTGCACGCGTGTACCCGAAGCAAGAACGCCGGCTCGCACGCCATCGCGCCCCACATATGTCAGTTGCATCAAAAAGCGCAGCGTCTGGCCCACGCGACCCTCGACGCCGAGCATCTCGCCGCGCTTGAGGCCCGCCACGCCATCGCCCACCAGGTTCAGGGCGACGCGCTGGCCGGGAACCGCGCACTGGGTATCCCCGTGAACCTGCACCCCGCGCACGCGACAGCGCGTTTGCGACGGCAGCGCAACGAGCTCATCGCCAACCGAAACGGGACCGTCGTGCAGCGTACCCGTCACGACGGTTCCGGTGCCGCGGATGCTAAAGCAACGGTCGATGGGAAGACGGGGCGCGGCGCCCGAGCCAGCGGTCGCCTCCAGATGCTCCGACCAGCACGAACAAACCGTGTTATCGAGCGTCGTAAGCAGCTCGTCCAGGCCCTCGCCCGTCTTGGAGGACACCGGCACTATAGAGGCACCCGCAAACACGGTCCCGTCCAGAAACGCCTCGACATCGAGCTCCGCCAGCGCGGCAATCTCGTGGTCGGCCAAATCGCGCATCGTGAGTGCGACGACCATGCGCGTCACACCCAACAGCTCCAGAACCCGAACGTGCTCGCGGGTCTGCGGCATCACGCCCTCAACGGCCGAAACCGCCAGCAACGCAACGTCCACGCCGGTGGCGCCCTGTACCATGGCGCGCAGATAGTGCGCATGCCCGGGTACGTCGACCAAGCCGACAAGCTTGCCGCTGGGAAGCTCGAGCTCGCCAAAGCCGAGCTCAGTGGTCATGCCTCGGCGCCGTTCGACCTCCAGACGGTCGGGATTTTTGCCGGTCAGCGCCTCGATAAGGGCCGACTTTCCGTGGTCGACGTGTCCTGCCGTTCCGACGATAACGGGACATTCGACAAGCTCGCGCGCGGTCATCGACGCAAACCTGCCCGCACGGCATCCGCCAACGCAGACGCACACAGGTCAAGGTCGGTGTCGCGCAAAAGCGTGCGAACGTCAAAAAGCACCTGGTCGTGCCGCACGCGCGTCACAACCGGCGTATCGGGCTCCTGTACCATAGCGCGCTTTAGGCCATCGGCGGATAGACGCCCATCGACGGGACAGACGGCAACGCAAAAAGTTGGGAGCTCGACGGTCGGCAGCGAACCGCCGCCCGGAGCAGACACGCCCTCGACAACCTGCAGCTCCACCGCCTCCTCACACTGAGACTCGCGAAGCTTGCGCAGCATGCGGTCATGCAGGCGCTTGGCCTGACGCTCGAGCGGAGCCGGCGCGCCGGAAAGCATGTTGAGCACCGGGATCTCCCGATGCGCTGTATCGGATCCGGTCACATACAGGCGCAAAGTGGCCTCGAGCGCCGCGAGCGTGAGCTTGCCGGGGCGAAGCGCGCGCATAAGCGGATGCGAGGCACAGGCGGCGATTACCTGGGCGCTACCGAGAATAATGCCCGCTTGCGAGGCGCCGAGCAGCTTGTCGCCCGAGCACGAGACGACGTCAACGCCGGCGCAAAGCGAGGCGGACGTGGGCTTCTCCCCAGCATCGACGAGCACCTCATCTGTAAGCAAAGCGCCCGAGCCCTGGTCCTCGTACAGTAACAGCCCGTGCTCATGCGCCAGCGCAGAAAGCTCCGCCGCGGAAACCTCCTCGTGGAAACCCTCGATACGGTAGTTAGAAGGATGAACTTTCAAGATCATCGCCGTATTGGGCGTAATGGCGCTTCGGTAATCATCCAGATGCGTGCGGTTGGTGGAGCCCACCTCGACAAGCTTGGCACCCGAAGCCGCCATGATATCGGGAATGCGGAAGCTGCCGCCCACCTCGACAAGCTCGCCACGGCTCACGATGACCTCTTTGCCGCTTGCATGCGCGGCAAGCACCAGCAGCACCGCCGCGGCGTTGTTGTTGACAACCAGGGCGTCCTGCGCCCCCGTGAGCGTGCGCAGCAGACGCGCGGCATGCTCTTTGCGGCCCCCACGGGCACAGGTCGCGACGTCATACTCAAGCGTGCTGTAGCCGCGGGCGACATCGGCCACCGCCTGCACCGCTGCGGGAGCAAGCGGAGCACGGCCCAGATTGGTGTGAATCACAACGCCCGACGCGTTGACGGCAGGGCGCAGGGTCGGCAGCGACAGTCGGTGGCACCGCTGCTCGATGGCCAAGGCGAGCTCGCGCTTATTCCTAGCGGGGACGCCAGAGCGAATCGCCTCGCGCTCGGCATCGAGCTCGGCATCAATCGCCTCGCGCACAATCATGTCGCCCGCATCGCCGGCAGCCTTCATGACCGGCCACTCGGCCAGCAGCTCGTGAACGGCGGGAATGGAGCGCAGGCGGTCGCGCACCTCGGCAGGCATGGATTCGCAGTCGCTCATGGAAAGCCTTTCGACATGTTCAATAAAAAGCGGGTCCCCTTTGTCGTCAGCAGCAAAATGCGGCAACGCACATGCAAAAAGGGACAGGTCCATTATGGCAGCTCGTGACAAGACGGCGCAGCGCCTCGCTCAAAACCTGCCAAAATAAACCTGTCCCTTTTTGGTCGGTTATGGGTTGGGTCCTTTAGGACTCTTTGTTGGCGTAGATAAACCAGTAGCCCAGCGCCACGATCAGGGCGCCACCCACGATATTGCCCAGCGTGGCGACCGTAAGGTTGAGCGCCAACCCGGCAGCGTTGAGGGCATCGGCGCCAGCGACATCGGCTCCATAGCCGCAGGAGTGCATCAAAATACCCATGGGCAAAAAGTACATGTTGGCGACGCAGTGCTCAAAACCGCAGGCCACAAAGGCAGCGATGGGCAGCAAAATGCCCACGACCTTGTCGACCACGGTCTTGCCGGCAGTGCCGATCCATACGGCCAGGCAGACAAAGATGTTGCACAAAATGCCGCGGAAGAAGATGGTAACGGCGTCGATCGCAACCTTACCGGCGGCGACGCTCACCATGGTATTGGCGACGGCCTCGCCGTTGAGCTTATAAATAGCTGCCATGTAAATCAAAAAGACAACGAACAGGGCGCCGGCAAAGTTGCCGATCCACACAACAGCCCAAGCCTTGAACATCTGGACGAGCGTAATCTTTTTGCTCTTAAGCGCGCATACCATAAGCGAGTTACCGGTAAACAGCTCCGCGCCGCAAATGAGCACGAGCACCAGTCCCAGGCAAAAAGCAAGACCGCCCACGAAGCGCTGGGCGCCCCAGCCAAGCGTGGGATCGCTCAGAAAGACCGTGAAGAACAGGCCGCCGAAGGCGATAAACGCTCCGGCGAACATGGCGAGCAAAAAGGCCTTCGAGACCGGCAGGTTGGCCTTGGTAACGCCGGCGGCCTCGGACTTAGCCTCGATCGCGGCGGGCGCCAGGCAGTCGGGGGTGGGGTATTCTGCCTTACTCTGTGCCATGGCAATCACTACTTTCTTACGATGTGGGACAAACGCTCTTGGTTCATTTGCCCCGCGAGGTCGGACGGTATAAAAATAAACGCGAGCCAAATTAGCATATTGGCCTGCGATTATATAGCTTGGAGCGGGCGACGGGAAGTCCAAGGATTTGCTTCGCAAATCCTTGTTTCGCTGCGGGCCTTCGGCCCTTGCGTGCTGCGCTGGAAAATGCTCACGCATTTTCTCAGCTCCGCACCCTGACGGGTTCGATTCCCGTCGCCCGGCGCGTAAACGAAAACAGCTCTGATTCCCAAAGGAAACCAAAGCCGTTAAAACAATTCTTATGGAGCGGGCGACGGGAATCGAACCCGCGTCATCAGCTTGGAAGGCTGGGGTTCTACCATTGAACTACGCCCGCAAGATATGGTCGGGACGACAGGATTTGAACCTGCGACATCCTGCTCCCAAAGCAGGCGCGCTACCAAACTGCGCCACGTCCCGAAGGTGTTGAGCAGCTAAGGTCTAAACCTTGCGTGTCCCAAAGCGAAGGAAATTATAGGGGAGACTTCCCGCCTGTGCAAGCGGCGATATTCTAGCTCCTCGAATGTGCGACAAACCGGCTGTGGAGCAGGCCTATCACAAACGCCACCACGGCGACCGGCGCCCACGCGGCACCGATATCCGCCAGCGGCAGCGCATCGAACGGTAGCCACGCGCCAGCAAAGAACGCGTCGCGGACCGAGGTGATCACGCTCTGCACCGCGACGACGCCGCCGACCCAGACCCATACCTGCGGATGCGCGTCGCAAAAACCGTGCACCAGGCCCACAAGCACCAGCACAATGGCAACGGGATACAAGGCATTGAGCATGGGCACCGAGAACATAAGAATCACGTCGAGGCCCACGTTGGAGAGCACGCACGAAAACGCTGCGAACACAAAGGCGAGAACCGCAAAGGGGCGGCGCATGGCCTCCTCAGAGGCCTCCGCTCCCCCTTCGACCACATACGTCTCGCAGAAGTAACGCGAGCAGCAGCTGATGAGGCCGATGCACACGTTCATGCAGGCGAGGAAAAAGATCGCAAAGACCACGACCGTGCCGGCAAGCCCAAAATGCATGGAGGCCGAACGGGCGAGGATGGCGGCGCCGTTGGTAGCGTCGGGCATCACGGTGCCGAGCTGCATACCGGCAAGGCCCAAGCCGCAGTAGATGATGGCCATGAGTACGCCGGCGATCACACCGGAACGCGAAATCTCGAAGGCCACGCGCTTGTCATCGGTAACACCCAACTCGTGGATGGTCTCGGCGATGATGATGCCAAAGGCGAGCGACGCGAGCAGGTCCATGGTCTGATAGCCAGTCAGAAAGCCCTGCACGGCAGCGCCAGCATCGTAGGGGGCCTGCGGCGCGGCAGCGGGACCCAGCGGCGAGATCACGGCAGCACCAACGACCAGCACGATGAGCGCAATGAGCGCGGGGCCCGTAATGCGGCCGAGCACGCGTGTGATGACGCCCGGGCGCAGCGTGAGCGCAAACGCGACGACAAAGAAGCCGACGGCAAACACCAGGCGCGCCGTGCCGAGCGAGACGCCCTCGGGCAACAGCGGCACCAGCATCTCGAAGGCCGTGGAGCTCGTGCGCGGAATGGCCAGGCACGGGCCGATAGCCAGATACACCGCCGCGACAAAGAACTCGCCGAACTTGGGATGCACACGGCCGGCAAGCTCGCGCGCCGTTCCGGCAAGTGCCACGGCGATAAAGCCCATGACGGGCAGGCCGATGGCGGCAATGAGAAAGCCGAGCATGGCGACCGGCGTGGCAGAACCTGCCTGCAGCGCCAGCAGCGGCGGAATAATAAGGTTGCCGGCGCCAAAGAGCATCGAGAACAGGGCGATACCGACGGTAACGACATGGTCGGAGCGCAGGCCGCGCGGCGCGGATGAGGCCATGGGACCACCTTTCGGGTCGAAACAAAAACGGGACGGGCAAAAGGCCCATCCCGCAAGTATATACGCTTTAGCAAGCTAAATCGCGCAAAGCTTCAATCGCGGCGTCAACTTCCTCGTCCGTGTTGAAATACCCAAACGAGAAGCGAACGACACCCTGGCGCTCGGTCCCCAACGCGCGGTGCATGAGCGGAGCGCAGTGGGCGCCGGGGCGCGTCGCAATCCCCCACCCTTGCATGAGCGCGTCCGAAATCTCGGCCGAATCGATATCGCCCACGTTGAGTGAAACGATCGCCGAGCGCACGGGCTGGTCAAAGGCACCGTAGAGCTTGATCTCCGGGATTTCGCGCACGCCAGCGAGAAAGCGATCCGCCAGTGCTCGCTCATGCGCCGCAATCGCCTCGACCCCACCTTGGGCCTCGATAAAGTCGAGGCCGACAGAAAGGCCGGCGACACCGTGGCCGTTGAGCGTGCCCGCCTCGAGCCGCGTGGGCCACTCCATGGGCTGTAACGCATCGAAGCTGTGCACGCCCGTGCCGCCCATGGCCCAGGGCGCCACGTCGACGCCCTCCGCCACGGCCAGGCCGCCGGTGCCCTGCGGGCCCATGAGCCCCTTGTGGCCGGTAAAGCACACCACGTCGAGCCCCATGGCCTGCATATCGATATGCGCCGTACCGGCAGACTGCGAGGCATCGACGATCACAAGCGCGCCCGCGGCATGTGCCAAGGCCGCCACGCGCGCAATGTCGACCGCGTTGCCGGTCACATTAGAGGCATGCGTCACCACCACGGCACGCGTACCGGGCGTGACCAGCCGCTCGAGCTCGTCATAGTCGAGCACGCCGCTTACGTCACAGCCCGCATGCTCAACGGTCACGCCCTGCTCTGCCGCCAGGCGGTTGAGCGGACGCAACACGGAGTTGTGCTCGAGCACCGTCGTGACCACGCGGTCGCCGCGGCGCACCACGCCATTGATGGCGGTGTTGAGCGCGGCCGTGGAATTAGGCGTAAGGCACACATGGTCCGCCCTCGGGCAGCCCAGCAAGCGCGCAAGCTTGGCGCGGCAGCCGTGAATCGTGCGCGCCGCGTCGAGCGCGCCCGACGTGGCACCGCGCCCGGCATTGCCGAGCGAACACATCGCCTGCGTCACGGCATCGATGACCGTCTGCGGCTTGTGCATGGTCGTCGCCGCGTTATCCAGGTAGATCATCGCACGACCTCCCACATATCAATCACGGTATAGCCCTCGGTGGGAACGCCCGCCGCGGCGAGTTCGCCGCGCAGCAGCTCCTCATCGGCAGGCAACGCTTTCCACGCCAGACCACAGCCGGCAGCGACCTCCCCGGGCACGGGAATCGTTCGCCCGGGAAGGCCGCGCTCGATGCACAGGGACTCGCAGCCCATGGCGGCCGCCGTGGTGGGAAACGTGATGACAAGCGCCGGGCGCTTCTCCCTCATGGCAACTCCAACCAATACGCTACGGGCGCACGACGCGCACGGCCTGCTCCATCTTCTCCACGATCACATACATGTTCGTGACCTCGCCCACGGCAAGCTGGTCCTTAATGCCAAAGTGATCGAGGCAGGTGCCACAGGTAAGGATCTCAACGCCCTGCTCGGCCAGGCCCTTCAGGTCGTCGAGCACCGGCGAGCCCTCAACGGTGAGCTTGGCGCCGCCGTTATAGAACAGCATGGTCGCGGGCAGCTCCTCCTGCTGCGTCACGGCAAAGATGAAGGCCTTCATGAGCTTGTGGCCCAGCTCGTCGTCGCCGCGGCCCATGCAGTCGGTGTAGACGGAAATGACGAGCTTGCCCTTGCCGGCGCTGGCATCACAGAAGGCAGCGCCATCCTGCTCTGGATCGGCCACGGCAACGGCGCCAGAGGTCGTCACGGTCACGTGCCACTCGGTGTCAGAAACCTTCTCGACCGAGGCCGTGCAGCCCTTTTCCTGCGCCATCTTGGAGATGTTCTTGACGGCGGTCTCGTTGTCGACCGAGGTTACGACGGCGCCCTCGCCATCGAGCTGCTTCAGAGCTTTGAGCGTCTTGACGACGGGCAGCGGGCAGGCATCGCCCATGGCATTGACTTCAATCTTGGTAGACATAGCAAATTCCTTTCGAAAGAGCCGTTCTAGAGAACGGCAAACAGTTACATAAACGTGCGGGCTAGCGAACAACGCGGACGGCAGGACCGCCCGGCTCCGCCTCGCACACGCGCCCGACGACGGCGGCGATACGTCCCTCGGCATGTAGACGGCGCGCAAGCTCATCCACATCGGCAGCAGGCGCCGCGATGAGCAAACCACCCGAGGTCTGCGGATCGTACAGTGCATCCAACATGCCCGGCTCCAGGTCCTCGTCGGCAGCCACGAGCGGGCCAAAGAAGTCCTGGTTGCGGTAGGCACCGGCAGGAATAATGCCCAGACGCGCCATATCGAGCACCTGGTCAAAGAGCGGCACCGCCCCCGACGCAAGTTCAATCTGCACGCCCGAGCCCTCGGCCATCTCGCACGCATGCCCGATCAGGCCAAAGCCCGTGATGTCGGTGCAGCCGTGAAGCTCGAGTCCCTCGGCCAGGCGAATCGGGGCCTCGTTGAGGGTACGCATCGAGTCAAACATGGCTGCGGCCTCGTCCTGCTCGATGAGCTCGCCCTTAATGGCCGTGGTGATGATGCCCGAGCCGATCGCCTTGGTCAGCAGCAGAACATCGCCCACGCGTGCGCCGCTGTTGGCGAGCATGTGGTCGAGTGGCACAAAACCGCTCACGGACAGACCGTACTTGGGCTCGTCGTCGTTGATGGTGTGGCCGCCCGCGATGGAGCAACCCGCCTCGACGCACTTATCGGCGCCGCCCGCCAGAATCTGACCGGCAACTTCAACGCCCAGGCAACTGGGTATGCAAAGCAGGTTCATGGCATGGCTCGGCCGCCCGCCCATGGCGTAGATGTCCGACAGCGAGTTGGCCGCAGCGATCTGGCCAAACAGGAACGGGTCATCGACCATCGGTGGGAAGAAGTCGATGGACTGCACGAGCCCCAGGTTCTCCCCTACGCGGAAGACGCTCGCATCGTCGGAGGTATCGAACCCCACGAGCAAGTTGTCGTTATGCACATTTGGCAAGTCGCCCAGGACCTGGGCGAGGGCTCCGGGAGCCAACTTAGCGGCTCAACCGCTCGCGGCCGTCATAGACGTGAGCCTCATGGTGTCCTTAGCCATACGAACCCCCTTCCAACAAATCAACGACTTTAAGTATACGCGCCAGGCACGCTTCCCAAGAGACCGCCGACGGCTCGAACGTCGAAGGCGGAGCCGCAAGCGCCTGCGCGATAGCATCTGCCAGTGCGCGCTCAAACAACGGAAGGTCGGCCGCCACGGGCGTGTCGACATCCGTCATACGCGGCGACGCCACCCACGTCACGGGAGCACCGGGAAGCATCGCCTCCATCCAGGGACGAACGCCGGGCAAATCGGTCGCCACAACTTTGCAGCCGCACGCGAGGGCCTCGATCGTCACGAGCGGCAGACCCTCGTAAAACGAAGGCAGCACAAAGACGTCGGAACTGCGGTAGGCACGCACGAGCCCATCGCTATCCAGGCGCCCCGCCAGCGTCACCGGCACATCCGAGGCCGCGGTCAAGCGCTCAATACGCGCGTACTCGGCATCGTCCCCGCGGCCGCCCACAAGTACCAAGCCAGATGGGCGGACGTCATCGTCAATCGGCAATGACACAGCTCGAACCAGCGACTCGACGCCCTTTTTAAAGCAAATCTTACCCACGTACACAAGCGATCCCGGCTGCCTCGCCACGCTTGCATCACGGCAGAAGACGCGATGGTCGTAGCCCGTCCCAATCACGTGGATGCGATCGGCATCGACGCCGCACACCAGGCCAATCTGCTCAGCCTGCTCAGCATGGAGCGCAAAGACGGCATCGAGCCGACGAACCGCGCTTACGATGCGATCGCGCTCGAGCGCATGCGAACGCAGCTGGCGCAGGTCGGTCGAATGGCATACGGCAACAACCGGCACGCCCCGGACGCGCTCGCGCGCCAATGCGGTCACCAGATACAGGTGATGGCAGAGCACCAGATCGGGCCGAAACTCAGCCACCGCCCGATCGATTGCAGCAGCAAATGACCGCTCAAATGCCTTGAGCATCGAAGGCGTCAGGTCACGGTAGCGTGTGGAGGGATAGGGCATGACATCGGACATACCGCAGATGGGAAACGGCAGCTCGGGCGACTCGAACGGTACGGCAAACACGGCAGCACGCCGGTCCAGCTTGCCTTGGGTATCACCCGGTGCCGCGCCGCAAAGCACGGCGGCGCGATGCCCCGTCTCGATCTGCTCGCGTACGAGCGCGGCAAGGTAGGTGCCGCTGCCAGTGCTATCTGGTTTTTGTGCCGAGATATTGAGGATGCGCATGTCGCGGTACACCCCTAGGCCAAGGCGGCGGCGCGGACAGCCGCGCCGATCGCTCCGGCAAAGCGAGCCTGGGGCGAGGTGGTCACCGGCGACCCCAGTAGCTCGCCCAACCGCTCCACCACGAAGGCGTTCTCGCACAGGCCACCGGTCAGGTAGTACGGGGCGCCCGCGGCCTGCCCGGCCATGGTCGCCACGCGCGAGACCACGCTGTCGATCACGCCACGCGCAATGTTCTCGCGCGGCTCACCGCGACCGATCAGGCTGATGACCTCGCTTTCGGCAAACACCGTGCACATGCTGCTGATCTTGGTGGGCTCGCCGGAACGCGCCAGGTCGGCCATCTGCTGCTGGGAAATGCCTAGGCGGTCGGCCATGATCTCCAGAAAGCGCCCCGTGCCGGCGGCACACTTGTCGTTCATGGCGAACTTGGCCACGCGGCCGCCCTTGAGTTGGATGACCTTGGTATCCTGGCCGCCCACGTCGATCACCGTGCCCTGCTCGCCAAACAGGCGGACCGCGCCGGCACCATGGCAGGTGATCTCGGTCACCACCTTGTTGGCATAGGGCACCGCGACACGGCCGTAGCCAGTCGCGATCACGCGAACATCGTCGCCCGTCACGTCATAGCCGGCTGCGGCGAGCTCACCGCGTAGGCGCTCGGCCGCATCGACCGACGAATACCCCGTCGGCATGACGCAGGTCCACGCAATGGCGTTGTCCGTCTCCACCACCGCAGCCTTCGCGGCCGTCGAGCCTATGTCGATACCAATGCCAACCACGGCATCCTCCTTCTATGCGGCAAAGCAGCTATCCCTTTGCCGCATTTGTCCTACAGGGTCTCGATAAAGGCAGCGATGCGCGTCTCGATCTGGCCCATGTCACCGTTGCTGTAGTCGGTCTCGATCTTCATATACGGAATACCCGCACCCTCGACAGCCTCCTGCATGCGCGCACTCTCCACGTTAAAGGTGTGGCAGGCCTGTAGCACGCTCTCTACCACGCCATCGACATGATACTTCTCGCACATGGCCAGCGTGTTTTCCATACGACCGTCGTTGGGCGTCATGACCGAGCAGTTGATGTCCAGGTAGCGGTCGGCGATGGCGCGCAGGATATCGGGAGCCTCCGGGTCGATCATCATGGCCGCCGTGCGCTCGCCCGAGCAGTCGTCCATGCACACGACCACACCGCCGTTGGACTCGATAGTACGGCCGATCTTGTTGATCACGCCGCCCACCGGGCAGCCAGTGATCAGAATGCGCTTGGCATCCGCCGCAACCGGGCGCTCGCCCGCGTCGTAGGCCTCGCGCAGCTTGGCAACCTTTTGCTCCAGCTGCTGCGTATAGGCCTCGATATCAAAGCTGAACGTACCGGCAAACATGGTGCTCATCAGGTCGACGCCGCTCATGACAGCCGGCTGGTTAGCCTGCAGTGCAAACATCTCGAGCTGGGCCGCACGCAAGCGGTTGCGACGACGGACGGCAGCGCGCAGGTCATCGTCGGTAATCGTGATGCCGTAGAAGCCCTCGAGCTCCTCCTTGAGCAGGCGGCACTCCTCGTACCAGCCTTCACGCTCGTAGGCACGATCGCGACCCTGCGGAAGATGCAGGATGTGCGTGCGCTTGAGCTCGTTGAGTAGCTCGTACATCTTCTTCTTGCCGTCGCAGGTGGTCTCGCCGATGATCATGTCGCTAAAGTACGTAAACGGGCACTTTTGCGAGTAGGCAAAACCGTAGGTCGACTTGATGAGCGGGCACAGGTTTGCCGGCAGCACCTTCTCGGCCTCGGGAATCACCTCATCGGACGTACCGCACAGAGCCACGCTCGCAGCCCCCGCGGCATCGATAATCTCGAGCGGCGTATAGCTGCACAAAAAGCCAACCAGGCGATTACCCGCCTGCTTATAATCTTTGACGCGAATAAACGCCGCCTTGCGTTGCTCGTTGAACTCCTCAAACGTGCGCGGCAACGGCTGCTCAATATTTTCCGACATATAACTCCTTAACAAACCTTTTAACCAACCAAGGAAACGGCTTTCCCAGGTGCCCGAGGTTGCCGTGAAAGAGGAGCGTCGCGTACTTTGGTACGCAAGCGACGGTTTGAACAGCAAGATCGGGTGCCTGGGGAAGCCGCCGGGACGAATAGTCCTAAATGGTTTCCAAGAAAGCCTCAATCCTGGTTTGCAGTTGGCCTGCGTCCTCGCCGGCGTAGTCGGTCGTGATGTGCATATATGGAATGCCTGCCTCCTCGGCGGCCTTCTCCACGGCAAACGACTCCATCTCGTAGAGCGTGCAGAACTGCAGGGCCACGTCGACGATGCCGTCGGCGTGCAGGTCCTTGGCCATCTGGACAATGTCCTTCATACGCTGGTCGTTGGGCGTAAAGACGGCGCAGTTGATCTTAAAGTAGCGCTCGGCGATGGCATCGAGCATCTTGTCAACCGTCTCACCGGACTCGTCGACCAGGTCCTTGTAATAGCGCGAACCCGTGCAGGACTCCTCGCCTACCACAACGCCGCCGGCCTTCTCGATGAGGTTGAACAGCTTCCAGTTGGGCACGGCCATGGGCGTGCCGGTGTACAGGATGCGCTTGGTCCCCTTGGGCGCCACGCCCTCGCCGGCCTCGACACGCTGCTCGCACTCAGCCGCCATATCGTTGATGGCCCCGGTCAGACGCGGCGTGTCGTCCATAAAGGCGGCCTGAACGGTCAGCAGACTGTCGAGACCGCTGATGGGCGCTGGGTCGGCAGCGCGCGTGGCAGCGAGGCGCTGCAGGGCGCGACGCTTCTCATTGACGGCGCGGATGGCGGCCTTCAGACGCTCAGGCGTAATCTTGACGCCACACTCTTCCTCGATCTTGGCTGCGAGCTTCTTGACCTCGGCCTTCCAGGTCACGAGCGTCGACTCGTCGTGTACGTTGGGAATATCCATGACGTACATGTTCTTTTGCGTGGCAAAGAACTCGTAGGCTTTCTTCTTGCCGTCGCAGGTGTTCTCGCCTACCACCAAGTCACTCGACTCAATGTAGGGGCAGACCTCGCCCAGCTTAAAGCCGGCAAAGCTCTTGATGAGCGGACAAGTGTTGCGCGGCAAGTGCTCCTCGACCTTGTCGGTCGCCCAATCGGCACCCGAGCACAGACCCACGGGGATACCGTCGCAGGCGAGCACAATCTCCTCGGGCACGTAGACGCAGAAGCTGCCCACGATCTTGGTGGCCTCGCCGGCCTCCTTCTTGTCGAGCATCTCCTTAATACGGCCGCTGTGGATGTTGGTGGCGACAAAATCCAGGTAGGACGTGGACTTGGGGCGATTGTTCTGCGTCAGGAACATATCGCCGTACATCTGGCCCACGGCGCCCAGCAGCATGTCGTGGTCGGCAAGATTCATGCCGAGGCTCTCCCACATCGGATGGAAATCAAATTCTTCAGCCATAACGGTTCCCCTCTCGAACCAAAAACGGATAACAGCGGTATCGATGCACGACGGACGGCGATTGCCCGACCGTGCTCAAACCCGGAATTTTAGGGAACCAGCTTTGCGGTCGATTATTTAGTTGTGCGTCGTCTCTCCCGGAGCCGTGAACATACCTGCTCATATGCGACTCCGAGCCATATACAGGGCGCGCGCGGCAACGCGGCGAATATATGTCGTCTGCGGCATGTGCGCACCCTCCTTTACAAGTTGAGGTCAACTATATCAACGGTCATCGACCATGCGAACACCGTTGACATTCGTACGACAGCGTCATGTACCGTTGTTTAATAAATAATTATCTTAATTGATAAGAGTTTGTCATTCCCCATTCGGCGAACGGCAAAAACAAAGCCGCCGAGGCTTATATCCCCGACGGCATTACCCGGCGCTATCGACAAACCAAATGGATCCTGCTGGCATCAAAATGCATGCGCAGCGTCTCGCCTGCTTGCGGCAGCTCGTCGACAGGCATGCCCACTTTGTTGACCTTCCACTGCAGGCGCGTCGGCGCATCGGCACGCGGCGCGTCCAGCAGCACCAGGCGCTCAAAACGCGAATCGCTCACGCGGGCCACATGCAGATCGTAGCTGTTACGACCGCGCTCAGCGCGGCTGTCCACATGGAAGTAGCTCGCACGAATACCCAGGTACGCCACATTATCGGGAACCTCACGGCCCACGTTGAAGGTCATGCCCCAGTCCAGGGCTTCAACTTCCTGAAGCCCAATCTTACGCGCGCGGCTCGTATTCTTGCAGCCCGTCAGACGCAGCGCAGCCAAGGTTTGCGGCCGGCGGACCACGTCCTCGACGGAGCCGATCTCCTCCACATGCCCGTTATGCATCACGCAAATGCGCTCGCACAGGCGGCATGCCTCGTCAATATCGTGGCTCACGTAGAGCACGGTACGGTTACAGACGTCGAACAGGTCGAGCATGTTCTGCTCAAGCGCGCTCTTGAGATACGCGTCGAGCGCGCTCATGGGCTCGTCGAACATAAAAATGCCCGGGTGTGCCGCCACCATGCGAGCAAGCGCCACACGCTGCTGCTGGCCGCCCGAGAGGCGCGCGGGATAACGGTCGGCAAAGTCGGCCAGTCCAAAGATGCCCAGGTAGCGCTCGGCAAGTTGTCTGCGCGCTGCGGCGTCACCTGCACCCTCAACGCCGGCGCACACGTTATCGGCCACCGTCATATTAGGGAACAGCTGATAGTTTTGGAACAGCAGGGCACACTTGCGCTCCTGGGGCGACAGGTTGATACCCGCCGCCGAGTCAAAGAAGGTCACGCCGTTGACGACGATCTCGCCCTCGTCGGGCGTCTCCACGCCGGCAATGCAACGCAAGGTGCAGCTCTTGCCACAACCCGAGGCGCCCAGCAGCGCCACGCGCTCCTCGCCGGCCTCAAGCTGCATATCGAGCATAAACCCGGGGTAGCGTTTTTTGATATCCAGAACGAGCGACATAGCTTATCAACCTCCCTGCGGCACCGCGTCATCGCGCATAAGCTCGGCCAACGCCTCGCGATCGATACGCAGAGCATCGCCACCAACAGCATCGAGCGAATCGTCCTGCCCGACGAGCTCCTTGGCCTGCTTGCGCTTCGCACGGGAAAGGCCCCGCTCGCGATACTTTTGCGAATGCGCCGTGTACATGTTGATGAACAGGATGACCAGGAAACTAAACACGATCACGACGACGACCCAAAAGAGGGCCACCGACGTGTTGCCGCCCATCCACTCAAAGTAGATGGCGATGGGAATGGTCTGCGTTATACCGGCGTAGTTGCCCGCAAAGAACAGGGTGCAGCCAAACTCGCCCATCGCGCGGGCAAAGGCGAGCACCGTACCGGCGGCAATCGAGGGCCAGCCGAGCGGCATCATGAGCTTGGCAAAGATGCGACGTTCGGACCATCCCAAGGTTCGCGCGGCGTCGAGCATCTGCGTGTCGAGGCTCTCGAAGGCTCCGAGCGCCGTACGGTAGACCAGGGGAAACGACACCACCACGGCAGATATCACCGCCGCGGGCCACGTAAAGACGATCGAGACGCCGTGCGCGATGAGCCACTGGCCCACCCCGGTCGAGCGACCAAACAGCATGAGGAGCAGAAAGCCGCAGACCGTGGGCGGCAACACCATGGGAATCGTAAAGACCGAATCGAGCAGGCCCTTGATGCGACTCGAGGTACCCATAGTCTTCCACGCGGCGAACAGGCCCAGCGCAAAGGAGATCAGCAGGGCAAGGCCGCTCGTTTTTATGGACACCCAAAACGGGCGATAGTCGATGTCGCCCAAAAAGGAGGCCAGAGAGGTCAAGGGCCCCTGCTCATCCCGCAACGCGACAGACGATGCCTCTACCATTTGAGCGCTATCAAGCCAACGCGCGCCGCCCTTGGCATCACCCGAGGCTGATGCAATCACCACATAGCGGTCCCCATCCGCACCGCGCTCGTCAAAGCCATAGGTATACCCACCGGCATCAAACGTTGTTTTCGCCGTGACATACCAAGGAAGATCCACGTCCCCCAGCTGGGCACCTCCCATGCAGTTTGCGCTGTCGAGCTCACAGACGAGGGCTTTGAGACCCGATACGCACTCGTTGTCCTGCGGATTCAATCCATACTTCTCGACCGCCTTAGGCGATATCCATACCACAACGCGATCGGCAGCGGGCGCCACCACAAGGTCCACGTCCTCGTCAACGGGAAACCGGTAGCCCTCAGGCTGGCCCTCCATGGCACGAGCGGTCCCCTTGGCCAACCGCTCAAAACCCTCAATCCCATAGGAAAGCCCATGAGCGGTCGCAGCAATCTGAGCCCCGTCCTCAGCGTCCCCAGCAAACGCAAATCCCGGCACCCAGCAAAGCGCGAAGGTCAAAGCACAGGCGACAAGCATGCGGAATCTATTAAGCACGAAAAGCTCCAAGAGAATACAAGGACGGAGTGAAACACAAAACGATGGAATTATCGCGCCAAGCCGCACTACGCGGAAAGCTCAAAGCCGTACTTAGCCCAAATCTTCTGAGCCTTCTTATTGGACAGGCAAAAGTCGATAAACGCCTTGGCCTCGTCGGCATGTTCGGAGCCATCGGCGACAGCGCCCGGATACACGATGGGCTTATGCGAGTCCTCGGGACACACAAAGGCCTCCTCGATACCGTCGTAGCGGAAGATATCGGAGCTGTAGACAAAACCGGCCACGCAGTCACCTGTGGACACATAGGCGGCGGCGGTACCAACTTTATCGGCCAGGGCCACCATGTCGGCGATCTCGGGGGCGTACTCGCCGTCGTCGCCCTCGGTGCCGGTGTAGAGGCCCACGGAGGCCAGGGCCTGGTTGGCATACTTGCCGGCGGGAACGGTCTTGGCGTCGCCAATGGCGATCTTGCCGTCCAGATTCGCGACGTCGGCGACGGCCTCGACCTTGGTGTCGGAGCCCTCGGCGCGAATGATCACGAGGTCGTTGACGAACATATCCTCACGGGTGTCGGTGTCGATGAGTTCGGCGGTCTCAGCGTCATCCATGGTGCCCTTGGAAGCGGTGATGAGCACGTCGACCGTGGCGCCGGCACGCATCTGCTCAACGAGGTCGCCAGACGCCTTAAACTGCGTGTCGGCAAACGTGGTCCCGGTCTGCTCGGTGTAAAGCTCCTGGACCTCGGGCAGAGCCTTCTCGAGCGAGTTGGCGGCAAAGACCTGCAGCTCGACGGTTTCCTTCTTGGAAGAGGCCTTGGCGGAGCCGGCATCGGAGCCGGCGGGCTCGGAAGACTTGTTGCCCGAGCAACCAGCAAGGCCAAGGCCGGCAGCAGCGGCAGCAGATAGCGAGACGAAACCGCGGCGTGAAACCATATCGAACATATTCAACCCTTTCGGACGTTTTGCCCGGGCACCACACCGCGGGCTTTATTCTGCAATCAGATTATACTTTTGCGCGAATAATGTATATGATAAATATCTCTCGCCTGATAATTTTCTTTTACCAATAACCACGAGACGGCCCGCGCTGTCGCTGCATAAAAAAGGCAGAGCAGCCCGTAAGGTTACTCCGCCGCAGGTAGTGCGCTTATTTGGCGTGCCCGCCGCCCGCCGTCATCTGGGCTGCATGCTCCAGCTGGTCGCTCACGGCCTCCCAGCTTTCGCGGGCCGCTTTCGTGGATCCCGGAAAGTTGATGACAAGCGTATACCCACGCTGCATGCACACGGCGCGCGAGAGCATGGCGCGGCGCGTCTTGGTCATGGAGTACGCACGGATTGCCTCTGCAATACCCGGCACATCGCGGTCGCAGACGGCACGCGTCGCCTCGGGCGTCACATCGCGCATCGAAAGCCCCGTGCCGCCGCAGGTGAGCACGACATTGGCGTGGCACTCATCTGCGGCTTCCACAATGGCATCACCGATCTCGCTGGCGTCGTCGCGCACGACCACATGTGAGGCGACCGTCCAGCCCTGCGTCTCGATAAGCTCCTCGAGTGCGGCTCCGGCCTCGTCCTGGGCAAGATCGCGCGTATCCGAGCACGTCACGATCGAAATCTTCAGCTCCATAGCATTCCTCCTACAATACGGCACCCTCGGGCAGGTCGACGCGAACAACGTCCACGACATCGCCCACCATGAGCTCGCACGGTCCTTCATCAACACGCAACAGGCAGTTCGCACGCTGCATAGTTCCAAGTAGCGCCGAATTCTGCGTCTTAGCCTCGGTCACCAACAGCTCACCGGTCTCGGGGTCGCGCAAAACCGTGGCGCGATCGAAGAAGCGGCGATGCTGTCGCTTCTTCACGCCGTGTGTGAGCGTCGCCTGCTGTACGGGACGCGCACCCTCGGCAAAGCCGCGCATCTTGCGGATCGCCGGACGGGCGAGCATCTCAAAGCCCACATACGCCGCGGCCGGATTGCCCGAAAGCCCCAGGTAGGGCTTACCCCCGAGCAAGCCAAACGTGATGGCCTTGCCCGGACGCATCGAGATGCGGTCAAACAGCACCTCGCCCTCGCGCCGGACGAGCGCCGTCACATAGTCGTAGTCGCCCGCCGAGGCACCGCCGCTCGTAATGACAAAATCGCACTCCCGCACGGCGCGATGCACCAGCTCGGCAATCGCCCGCTCATCGTCGGGCGCAATGCCGTAGAACACGGGCTCGGCGCCGGCATCGAGTGCTTCGGCCATCAACGCCGACGAGTTGGAGTCGCGAATCTGCCCGCGCGCCGGCACGTTGCTCGGTGCGACCAGTTCCGTGCCCAGCGAGATGATGCCCACACGCGGGGCAGCATGCACCTTCACGCTCGCATACCCGGCGCTTGCCAGCAGACCCGCACCCGCCGGCGCCACGACCTCGCCGGCGTGCATCACAACATCGCCGGCATGGGCCTCCTCGGCGGCAGAGCGAACGTTCTCCCCTACTTTGGCAGGCACCGAGAACCTCACACGCGAGCCCTCGTTGCCGTCGCCATCGAGCACGTCGACGATCTCGTATTTCACCACGGCATCGGCACCTTCGGGTACCGGAGCGCCCGTCATGATGCGGACCGTCTCACCCGCGCCGATTGCGCCCTCAAACACATGGCCCGCGGCCTCGTGTCCGATAACGTCGAGCGTCATCGGCACCTCGCCAGATGCCTGCGCCAAGTCCGACGAGCGCACGGCATATCCGTCCATAGCGCTGTTGGCAAACGGCGAGATGTCGATATCGGCCACCGCATCCTCGGCCAAGGGAAGACCGGCGGCCTGCCACACGGGAATCTCGACGAGATCGGTCGGAGCAACGTGCGAAAGAACAATCGACTGCGCGTCCTCCAACGGAATGAGTTTCTCTGCCATATGCACCTCTTAATACCACGGCGCACAACAGGGGCGCCGTTTCTTTATGCTTTTCTCAGTATAATCCCCTGACGCGCGACCGCGACTCGGCCTGTACCCGCAAATACACCTGTCGGTTGCAGGCCGCGAAACAGAATGGAAACCAACCCACCGGCTCGTCGCGTTTACCGCGTTTTATAATGCTTGCGTTGCAACCCAAAAGAGGAACGTATGGCTTTTACCGACAAACCCGAAAGCGCAAACAAGGCGCAGGATCATTCCCAGCCGCTCGACAACGGCGGCTTTTTCTCCCTTAACGACGTCATCATGGCAGGCAGGCATCAGCTCACCCGCTCCGAGCATCTCTTGGCTGCCGATACGCGCCGCAACGCCCGCAACCTACTCGCGAGCGCCAAGTTGCTCGTACTCGTCGTCATCGTCTCGCTCGCCATGGGCGTTGCCGCTTGGGCGTTTTTGGCCTCGCTGAATATCGCGACCGACTATCGCGAGCACCATGCGTGGATTTACGCGCTGCTTCCCGTTGTGGGCGTTGCCACCGCATGGGTGTACAAAAACCACGGTCTCGCCGCCAAGCGTGGCAACAACCTGGTCATCGACTCCGCTCTGGGCACACGCCTCATCCATATGCGCATGGCCGTCCTAACCTTCGTCTGCTCCACGCTCACGCACCTAACGGGCGGATCGGCCGGTCGCGAGGGAGCTGCAGTGCAGATTGGCGGCACCATCGCCAGCAACATCTCGAGCCTCGCCCACCTCAAAAAGCATGACCACCACGACCTCATGCTCGCCGGCATCTCGTCGGCCTTTGGCGCCGTATTCGGTTCGCCCCTTGCCGGAGCTTTCTTTGGCATGGAGATGTGCTTTATCGGCAAGATCGACTACACCGCGGGCATCTACTGCCTGGTCGCCTCGTTTACCGGCTACTTTACGTCGCTTGCCTTGGGAACCGAGTACGAGGCGAATGTCATCGCCAGCGTTCCCAACATGACACCACGGACGGTTGTCATCGTTGTTATCAGCGCCATTATCTTCGGCCTGACGGCACGCCTCTTTGCCTGGTCGGTTCGAACCGTCAAAAGCTTGTACGGTCGCTTTATCGCCAATTACCTCGTCCGCGCACTCATAGGCGCACTCGTGGTTTTGGCCGCCTATGCCCTCCTTGACGCCTGGGACTACGCCGGCCTTTCCACGTGGCTTTCCGGCGCCGGATTTGCAGGCAACACCACCCTGGCGGACGCAGCCATCAAGTTGGTCGTCACAGCGCTTACCCTGGGCGCAGGCTTCCAAGGCGGCGAGGTCACGCCCCTGTTTGGCATCGGTGCGGCACTCGGTGGCTGGATCGGTTGCCTTACCGGGCTTGACCCCAGTTTTCTGGCGGCTCTCGGCATGCTCGGCGTGTTCTGCGCCGGCCTCAACGTGCCCATCACCACCTGTATGATGGCCATCGACCTGTTCCACGGAACGGCCGCGGGCTTCTTTGTCATCGTTTCGTTTATTAGCTACCTTGCCGGCGGCCACCGTGGCGTGTACCCCGCACAGCGCATTGTGTCCCCTAAGCGCCGCTCGCTTATCGTGGACGAGGGCCACACGGTGGCAGAGGCTATCGAGCGCCACAACGACCTGATAGAGTAGATGTAATAATCGCCGTGCAGCCACAATCGGGGGCAATTCGACCTGAGCGCGACCGCACTGTCATGTCACACGCCGGGAGTCGCCCCATGCACGCAACTGATTTTGGTCGCACGCTCATCATCGCCAACCCAGCCGCCCAGTCGGGCGCGGCACGCGAAGTTGCCGAGCGCCTGCAACGCTTTTTGGATATGACCGCGCGCGCATCCCAGTTTGACCTGGTGTTGACCGAGCGTATGGGACACGCCAAGGAGCTGGCCGCACAGGCTCAGGGCTATCGCACCGTTATCGCACTCGGCGGCGACGGCGTGATTCACGAGGTCGTCAACGGGCTTATGACGCAAAAGGAGGACGCCCGCCCCGCCCTTGCCGTCCTGCCCGTGGGCTCCGGCAACGATTTTGCCCAGACGCTCGGCATCGACGATTTCTCCGGCAAGGATTTTGGCGCACTGCTCACCTGCGAGCTGCAGCGTCAGGACATCGGGCGCATTCGCTCGTGGAGCCCTGCGAGCGGCAGCGGCGAGGCTACCGTTGAGTACTACGACCAGACGCTTTCGGTCGGCATCGATGCTGCCATCGGCCTTGGCACCACCGAGCTGCGCAAAAAGGCCGGCTTGACAGGCGCGCCGCTCTACACCCTCTCGGGACTTGAGCAGTTTGGCCTGCGCTATCGCAACTATCCTATGACAGTCAGCTTTGACGGCGCGCCCACCGAGCGCGTGAGGGCAATCATCATGGCGATTCAGCTGGGGCCCACGTATGGCTCGGGTTATCGTATCTGCCCCGATGCCGATCCCTGCGATGGCATACTCGATGTCTGCTACGCCTGCGGCCCCGTCCCCCGCGCCGTTGCCCTGCCCATGTTTCTTTCGGCCAAGGACGGCCACCACACCAAGTTGCCGCCGGTTCGTATGCGCCGCTGCCGACATGCCGAGCTCACCTTCGAGCAGCCCGATTACCCCATCCAGGCCGACGGCGAGCCCGTTGTCGCCTCGCGCATCGAGGTCGACGTCCTCGCCGGCGCCCTCCAGGTCTGGCACCCCACCCGCTAGCCACCCCTAAGTTGCGGTGAAATAGGGACTGTTTTGCGGCTTTAGCTGCATAAACAGTCCCTATTTCACCGCAACTTATTGAGAAGATTATTCCTCCCCGCCCGGTTTGCGACGGTTGGCCTTTTTGATGGCGTTGAAGTGCTTGTCATTGAGCCTGCGCTGGCGAGAGCGCAGAGGCACCTTGGTCTTTACGCGTCGGCGCGGTGGACGCCCGCGACGCTCAAGCTCAGCGCGCAGCTTACGCAGGCAGCTACTACGGTTTTGGAACTGACTGCGGCTCTCGCGCGCCGTCACGGTAATTCCCGAAGGGATATGTTTCATGCGCACCGCCGAGTCCGTCGTGTTGACGCCTTGTCCGCCCGGACCCGTCGCGCGAAACACCTGCACCTCGCAATCGCGCGCCAACTCCTCGACCGACATCTCGGCATAGCGCGCATATTCGCGCCATCCCATCTTGTTCTCATCCATATCAACACCTCCCCTCATACAAAAAATGTGACAAAGGGACGGTCCCTTTGTCACATCGCATACCAATCGCTTGTGTTGCGCGCTTAGGCGAAGGTGATCTCGCCGGTCTCGCAGTCCATATCGGCGATACGGGCCAGGCTCTCAACGCGGAAGCCGCGCTCGCGGAGCTTATCGCCACCGCCCTGGAAGCCCTTCTCCACCGCAATGCCAATACCGGACACCTCGGCACCCGCAGCCTCACAGATCTTGATAAGACCCTCGAGCGCGCAGCCGTTGGCCAAAAAGTCGTCGATAATCAGGACCTTGTCGCCCTCGGACAGGAAGCGCTTGCCAACGATGACCGGGTACTCCTTCTGCTTGGTAAAGGAGTAGATGGTCGTGGCATACTGCTCGCCGTCGAGGTTAATGGACTGGGCCTTCTTGGCAAAGACCACCGGCACGCCGCCAAAATGCTGAGCTGCGATGCAGGCCATGCCAATGCCCGAAGCCTCGATCGTCAGGATCTTGTTGATCTCGACATCCTTGAACAGATGGGCCCACTCGGCGCCCATGTGGTCGAACAGCTCAACGTCGCATTGGTGGTTGAGGAAGGCATCAACCTTAAGGACGTTACCGGCCTTTACGATGCCGTCATGGCGAATACGATCCTCAAGCTCCTGCATGGCGCAACCCCTTCTCGCGGCAACGATACCGCGCGATTAATAAACGTTGTTCGATAGTCTACCACGGACCGACCCCCGCCCGTCCCACAAGCCGCATCGCACCACAAACCAGTTTTTTTGAGACGGCGCGAACACGTGGCAGGCAGCCTCCCAGCGCACTAATGGCGGGCGCGCATCCTCACCAAACGCACCATGGCGAGCGCAAAGCCCACAGCGGCCACAGCCATGAGCACGTAGAATACCGAGCGAAAGCCGAATAGGAATACATCCGGACGGCCTGCAACGAAACTGGTTACGGCCTCGCCCATCGCCACGCTCATCTGCCCATACAGGATATGCGACGCCACCGTAATGCCGAATGCCATGCCAGCGTAGCGCGCCAAACTGCCCAAGCTGCCCGCAAAACCGAGCGCCTCGCGCGGGGCCGAACCCATATACAGGGAGTTGTTAGGGCTTTGGAAAATCGACGTACCGAGCGACATAAATGCGACGCAGCACACGATCACAAGGATGGAGGAATGCTCGTTGAGCGTGCTCACCGCAAAGAGACCGCACACGTACACACCCAGGCCGACTGCCGTGGGGCCCTCGCAGCCAACACGGTCCGAAACCGTGCCCGAAAGCGGGCCGATAAAGGCATTCACCATCGGCAGCGCCAAAAAGAGCAATCCGGAAATATCGGAACCAAAGCCGTGGGCGTCCTGAAAATAGAACGGCAGAATAAACTCGGATGCGCCAATACCAACGAACACGATGAGCATGCAAGCAAGGTTGATGGTGAAGGCCGAATTTGCAAAGCAGCGACGAGCAGCCTCAATCAGGGACATGGGGCGCTCGCCGGCCTCCGGCTTAACATGCGGTAGTGTATAGAGTCCCACGATAAACGAGATGACGCCAATGGGCAGGTTGATGAGGAAGATGCTCTCCCAGGGAAAGCTTGCCACCAGCATGCCGCCGAGCACGGGGCCGCACATCATGCCGAGGGCCACGAAGGTCGCGAGAATACCCATGGCACGACCGCGCTCGCGCGCCGGAAACGACTCGGTGATGATACCCATGTTGTTAGCCATGGCCGCCGCGCAACCGACGCCCTGAACAATGCGTGCCAGGATAAGAATCTCGAGCGAGGCCGAAAGGCCGCACAGCAGCGAACCGACCGAAAAGACGATGACGCCCAGCTGGAACACATTCACCTTGCCGCGCACGTCGCCCAGACGGCCAAACGGCAACATAGCCACGCATGTCGCAAGCAGATACACCGAGCTCACCAGCTGAATGCGATCGAGGCCCACGCCCAGCTCCTTTTGCATCACGGGCAGCGCCACGGTCACGACGGTCGAATCCAGACACACCATAAACGTCATGATGAGCACGGTAAACAGAATCGCCCATTTGTTCTTGCCATGGGTGTCGCCCTCTAGGGCAATGTGCTCGCGGCGCAGCTGCTCTGCGGTTTTCTCCATATCCATCCTTTCGAGTGGCGCAACACAAAAACGGGGCCCCAATCGCCTGCAAACAGCCGCGATTGGGGTCCCGCCTACGGAATCGGAACGTAAAGGTCGCCGAAGCCCTCTGTCGGCATCGGCGACTTATGCGAACGCTAGCCTAGCACTGCTCGAGAGCCTGCTCAAGGTCGGCAATCAGGTCGGCCGTGTCCTCGAGGCCGCACGACAGGCGCACCATGTCGGCGGAGATGCCACAGGCGATGAGCTCCTCATCGTTCATCTGGCGATGCGTGGCGTTAGCGGGATGCAGGCAGCAAGTGCGGGCGTCGGCCACATGCGTGGCGATCTGGGCGAGCTTGAGGCTCTTCATAAAGGTCTCAGCTGCCGCGCGACCGCCGTTAAAGCCAAAGCTCACGACGCCGCAGGTACCGTTGGGCATGTACTTCTGAGCCAGGTCATAGTACTTGTCGCCCTCCAGGCCCGGATAGCTCACAAAGCGTACCTTGGGATGGCTCTGCAGGAACTTGGCAACGGCCAGGCCGTTCTCGCAATGACGCGGCATGCGCACATGCAGGCTCTCGAGCGAGCTGTTCAGGAAAAACGCCGCCTGCGGGTTCTGCATGGGGCCAAGATCGCGCATGAGCTGAGCGGTGGCCTTGGTAATGAAGGCGCCCTCGCGACCGAACTTCTCGGCATAGGTCACGCCGTGGTAGCTCTCGTCGGGCGTGGTGAGGCCCGGGAACTTGTCCGCATGAGCCATCCAGTCAAACTGGCCGTGGTCGACGATCACGCCGCCCAGGTAGGCAGCGTGGCCATCCATATACTTGGTGGTGGAGTGCGTAACGATGTCGGCGCCCCACTCAAAGGGACGGCACATCACGGGCGTCGGGAAGGTGTTGTCGACCATCAGCGGCACGCCGTGGTCATGCGCGGCCTTGGCAAAGCGCTCAATATCGAGCACGGCGAGGGCGGGGTTGGCGATGGTCTCGCCAAAGACGAGCTTGGTGTTGGGCCGGAAGGCTGCTTCCAGCTCCTCATCGGTGCAGTCGGGAGCAACGAACGTGCAGGTAACGCCCATACGGCCCATGGTATGGGCAAGCAGGTTGTAGGTACCGCCGTAGATGGCAGAGCTCGCGACCACGTGATCGCCGGCACCGGCCACGTTAAAGATCGCGAGGAAGTTCGCAGCCATGCCCGAGCTCGTGAGCATCGCAGCAGTGCCGCCCTCCATCTCGCAGATCTTGGCGGCAACCAGATCACACGTGGGATTCTGCAGACGGCTGTAGAAGTAGCCCGACTCCTCCAGGTCAAACAGCTTGCTCATGTGCTCGGACGTGTCGTACTTCCACGTGGTTGACTGGTAGATAGGCACCTGACGCGGCTCTGCATCGCCCGGGCGATAACCGCCCTGAACACACGTGGTACCGATGGTCTGCTCGCTCATATCCAACTCCCTTACTTGGGTTTTGATTTTATTCGGTTCACGATACCGCTACCCCGCACCCCTCTCAACCCATCCCGCCGATAGGTTATGAGACAAATAAATCAGGTTTATTTGTCCCAAATCTTAAGAAAGTGTTCGATGGCGAAAAACAATGAGATATGCACTGCGGTCTCGATAAGCGAATGCGCCAGCAAGGGTACCATAGGCGGGTACACCGTAATCAAGGAGACACCGATGAAGCAAATCGATACAACCCAGCTCGACATCACCGCCTGTCAGGCTCAGGCTGCCGAGTACCACGCCCGCGGCTTTAACTGCGCCCAGGCTGTCGCTTGCACGCTCGCGCCCGCTGTGGGGCTCGACCCCCAGATCGCCTTTACCCTCACCGAGGGCTTTGGCGCCGGCATGGGCGGCATGACCGAGACCTGCGGCGCCATCTCGGGCGCCGTGGCCATCATGGGCTTTGTGATGAGCGACGGTATGGAGAACCCCAAGACCAAGGGCCAGACCTACAAGCTGTCGCGCGAGATTGCCAAGCGCTTTGGCGAGAAGAACACCACGACCGTCTGCGGCACGCTCAAAGGCGTCGGATCGGACCAGGGTCCGCTCCGCAGCTGCCCCGGCTGCATCGACGACGCCGTCGACATCGCCTGCGATGTGCTAAAGCAGCTCGCCGAGTAAACGGCGACAACATAAAACGACGGCCGGCGCGCTTGGGATTCATCCAAAAGCACGCCGGCCGTCGTCGTTAGAACTCGGCAAATTCGGGAGCGCCGACCTCAATCTCCTCGCGCCCCGCCATAAGCTCGCGCATCTTAACGCAAAACGGCTCCTGCTCCCCCGCCTTAAACACCAAATGAATCGTCACGGCATCCGCGTACTCGGTATCCGAAACCTTGGCACCGGAATCCTGGGCCAAGCGAAGCACCTGCTCATACTGCGGATAGGCCACATGCACGTCAACAGGCACGACACTCGTCATCTCGACGATCTGCCCGGCCTCCTGAGCCGCGGCCACCGCCGCCTGCGTCGCCGCGGTATAGGCGCGTACCAAGCCACCGGGCCCCAACAACGTACCACCAAAATAGCGTGTCACTACGCAGCAAACATTTTTGAGCTCCGCACCGCGCAACACCTCGAGTGTCGGCATACCGCTCGTGCGGCTCGGCTCACCATCATCGCTCTGGCGCTCGCGTCCATCGACCAAAATCCACGCGGGAACATTGTGTCGAGCGTCGTAATGACGCTTGCGAACCATCTCGATAAAGGCATTCGCCTCGTCCTCGGACTCAATATGGACCAGCTGGGCAATAAACCGACTCTTGCGGTCCACAAACTCGCCCGAAACCTCAATATTCGATTGCAGAGTAAAATAGCTGTCCAACAAAGCCCCTCAACAAAACTAAGCGCGGCAACAAACAGCCTCAATAATACGATAACCCTAGTAAAAAGAATGGCAACGCCGATGATTCCGTCAACGAAAGCGAGAACCCGTCAGCGCGAGCAAGGTGCCTTGAAAGCCGAGGGCATTGACCTTATGGTCATGCCCGAAGGTTTGAAAGGCAGATTGCCGCGCTGACGGGTTCGCAGCGTCAACAAAGTGCCAAGTGGGCCGATAAGCCGGGTTCTGTCGTGAACGGTCATTTATCTTGTCTGCACGTTACCGTGCAGCTCCACGCACGCTACCCGAACGCGGACCGGGCCGGCCCATAGCGTTCCTATTCGCGCTTGCTCCGGATGGGGCTTGCCAAGCCGCCATGTTGCCACGACGCTGGTGGTCTCTTACACCACCGTTTCAGCTTTTCCCTTTACGCCTTGCGGCGCAGGTGGGAGTCTTCTTTTCTGCGGCGCTTTCCGTCGGATCACTCCGCCCGGCCGTTAGCCGGCATCCCGCCCTCTGGAGCCCGGACTTTCCTCACGCGTACTGCAAGCAGCACATCGCGCGACCGTCTGGCCCACTCAGCAGTGCAAGAGTGTAACACACCGTTGCCGCAGGCAATGGCACAACGCAAACGCTCGACACGATAAACCAAGAACCGCCATGCGCTACAATGGTCCTGTCGATGGGCAACGTCGTCAGTCGAGACGCGACCGCGCTCCGCACCCCTCCGTCTACTCGGTGCGTTCCCGCCTCCTCCCCGAGGCGGGATGTCGGCATTTTTTCATGCACCGAAAACCTAATAGCCTGTGGACAGCTCGGACAGCATTGCGCGCGGACGACATCGCGCACCTCAGCAGCAAATGCAAAAAGGGACCCGTCCATTACGGACGGATCCCTTAAAACAAGTGATCGTCAAACCGATTTACTCGGCGTCGGTCTCCTCGTCCTTCTTCTCGGAAGGCAGCGGGGTAACCTCGATCTCAACGCCCAGAGTCTCAGCAGCGGACTTCATGGACAGGGAGATACGACGACGGTCGAGGTCGATCTCCATGACCTTGACCTGAACCTTGTCGCCCACGTGGGTAACCTGAGAAGGCTGGTCGACGTGTTTGTTGGCCATCTCGGAGATGTGCACCAGGCCCTCGATGCCCTCGCCCAGGTCGACAAAAGCGCCGAACGGGACAAGCTTGGTCACAGTGCCCTCGACGATAGCGCCGACGGGGTACTTCTTGACCAGTGCGCGCCACGGATCCTCGGTGGTCTGCTTGAGACCCAGGGAGATGCGCTCGCGGTTGAGATCGACGTCGAGAACCTCGACCTCGACCTCCTGGCCGACCTTGACAACCTCGGAAGGATGGTTGACGTGGTTCCAAGAGAGCTCGGAGATGTGGATGAGGCCGTCGATACCGCCGAGGTCGACGAAGGCGCCGAAGTCGACGATGGAGGAAACGGTGCCCTGGAGACGCATGCCAGACTTGAGCTTGGACAGGATCTCGGAGCGCTCGGCCTTACGGGACTCCTCGAGCACGACGCGACGGGAGAGGACGACGTTGTTGCGGTTGCGGTCCATCTCGATGACGCGGGCCTCGATGCGGGTGCCCATGTAAGAGGTGAGGTCCTTGACGCGACGGAGGTCGACGAGGGAAGCGGGCAGGAAGCCACGCAGGCCGATGTCGAGGATCAGGCCGCCCTTGACAACCTCGATAACCTCGCCCTCGACGTTCTCGCCGGAGTTGAACTTCTCCTCGATGCGGTTCCAAGCACGCTCGTACTCGGCACGCTTCTTGGACAGGACCAGACGACCGTCCTTGTCCTCCTTCTGGAGAACCAGGGCCTCGATGGGATCACCGAGTGCAACGATGTCTGCAGGGTTAGCGTCCTTGCGGATGGACAGCTCGCGGACCGGGATAACGCCCTCGGACTTGAATCCGATGTCAACGAGCACCTCGTCATGCTCGATCTTAACGACAGTGCCGTTAACGAGATCGCCCTCATCAAAGTCGGTAATCGTACCGTCGATGAGGTTGTTCATCTCCTCCTCGTTGACATCGTCAAGAGAGAAAATGGACGAGTTCTGAATCTCACTCAAAGGTGGACCCCTTTCGAACTACGGGGCCCCGATTGCTAGGACCTACAGAAGGGTGCGACAAGCACACAACGTTTAGGAACACTCGGGAGCCGACAGATACTAATGTGACGCTTATGCAATCACGTTCGTATAGGTTACGGGGAAATGAGTTCGATTTCAAGCGTGAACTGCGATTTTTTACTCGTGTGGAGACTTTTTCGTAATCTTATGAACACACGTCTCCGCAACTTGACGATAACCAGCCAGGCATTCGGCTTTGGGGTAAAGTATCCGGAGCCAACGATTCTAGATCGATTTTTCGAGAAAGGTGCCCGCGTGCTCAAAGCAGTCGTTTTCGATATGGACGAAACGCTTCTTAGCATCAACCTCAACGCGTTCATCCTTCGCTATTTTAAGGATGTCTCTTCGATGCTCGCGGATATCGGGCGCCGCAGCCGCGGTGGCACGATGGCACGCCTCGGCACCATCCTGGTCGACCTCAACGCCAATCGCCGCAGCAGCACGGACAATCGCACCAATCTTGAGTTTTACCAAGAAGAGGTCGAGCGCCGATGCGGCATTTGCCTCTCGGACCCACTTATCTACGAGGCGTTTACCTACTACGACCGCGAAGTTCTTCCGTACAAGAATGACGAACTCATCAACGCCCATGCCATGCCGGGCGCACACGCCGCGCTTCAGGCCGTACAGGACGCAGGGCTGCGCTGCGCGCTCTTTACCAACCCCAGCTTTCCGCAGGGGGCCATCGAGTGCCGCATGGGTTGGGGCGACCTGGCCGACGCCCCCTTTGAGCTCGTCACGCACATGGGAAACGCCACCCGCTGCAAGCCTGATGCCACCTACTATCTAGAGCAGCTTCAGGTGATGGGGCTCGAACCGCACGAGGTCCTTATGGTGGGCAACGATCCCAAACGCGACTTCCCTAACCCCGCCTGCGGCATTCAGACTGCCTATGTAGGCCAGGGCAAGCCCAACCGAGTCACCTGGCGCGGAACCATGGAAGGCTTCGCCCGCGACTTTAACGCCGTAGTAGAAGCCTTCTACGAACACCAAGTAGCCGACGAACTGTCCTAGCACACTTGGGTTTTGCCGATCATGATGTTGAGGATCTCGACGTCGGTGTCCTTCATACCCACACGGCCCACGTAGCCCATGCTGGCAATCGTCTGCTCGACGGTATCCTGGATCAAACCCTCGCCGGCACGGAAGCCACGCCCCTGCATGGCCATGTCATGTCCCAGAATCGCCGCATCGACGGCAGCCGAAATCTTGGCGGCACAACTCGCCTTGGCGCCGTCGCACACGATGCCGCCCACGTTACCGAGCGTATTCGAGACCGTCGCGCCAATCTGCTCGCGCGTGCCACCGCACAGCCAGGTAATCGCAGCGCCGGCGCCGCACGCGGCGCAAATAGCACCGCAAAACGCCGAAAGCGCACCAATATAGCTCTTGATATGCACGGCGATAAGATCGGACAGCATCACGGCGCGCACCAGACGCTCGTGGTCGCAACGCAGGTACTCGGCATACTCCATGACGGGCAATGCGCAGGTAATGCCTTGATTGCCCGAGCCGCACACAATGGCGACCGGCAGCGCGCAACCGTTCATGCGGGCGTCGGACCCGGCGGCCGCACGGGCACGGGCACGGCAGGCGACGTCATCGGCACGAGCACCCAGCAGCGTACGACCCACCTCGGCGCCCCAAGCGTGCGCAAGGCCCTCGGCACTGATTGCGCCATTCAGCTCAATCTGACGCTCAACGGCAGCGCGGGCGCCCTCAATGTCACCGTCCTCGATAAAGTCGATGATGGAATCAATGGACATGGGCGTATCGGCGTTATCTGCCGCACGCTCGGCCACCACGCGCTCGGCGCAGGCGGCGCACTCCCCCGCCGACTTGCCGCATACCGGAATACCGTCGAGCGTATGGCACGTGACATTAGTGTGGTGATCGGTAATCTCGACGACCGCGGTATGGCCCCCGGCCGTCGCAGTCACCTTGATGTAGAGGTTGGGCACACCCTCGACAAGCGACACATCGCAGTAGCCGGCGTCGGCGAGGAGCTCGGCCACACGAGCGCGGTCTTCATCGTTAACGCTCTCGAGCACCTCAAGCGCGCTCTTGGCGTCACCGCCCACGGCACCCAGCACGGCTGCAGCTTCAATACCGTGCATACCGCCCGAGTTGGGCACGGTCACGCTCTTAACGTTCTTGATGATGTTGCCCGAGCAGGCAACGTCCATATGATCGGGTTCGCAACCGAGCGTCTGGCTCGCCAACGCCGCTGCATAGGCAACGGCAATAGGCTCGGTGCAGCCGAGCGCACAGACAAGCTCGCGGTTCAAAACATCGCAAAACGCGGCATCACGAAGGGAATCGGTAGGCATAGGTATCTCCTGCTTGCATAACGGGCTGGTCTCTCAAAAAAGTTAGCTCCTTTATTTGATAACAATGCATCAAAAACCGCAACCACGGTTCCGGCGGACGGCGCTCAAGCACAAACTGGCGGCATTCATTCATGAAAAGCAGGTCTTGTTGCATGCTTAAGCGTTTGACCAAAAAACGCCCGAGCGTTTACACAAAAGTCGCGCTATCATGCAGTCGAACGCGGTAAAACCTTTAGCAATTCCGCCGCACGGACCAGAGAGGAACCACTCATGAAGATCGGTATCGGTAACGACCACGCCGCCGTCGAGCTCAAGAACATCATTTCCGAGCACCTGAAGGAGCGCGGCTGCGAGGTCGTGAACTATGGCACCGACACCTCCGAGAGCTTCGACTACCCCATCGCCGGTTACAAGGTGGGCAAGGCCGTGGCCAACGGTGACGTCGACCTGGGTATCTTGATCTGCGGTACCGGCGTCGGGATTAGCCTGGCTGCCAACAAGGTCGAGGGCGTACGCGCCGTCGTGTGCTCCGAGCCCTTCAGCGCCAAGCTCTCCCGTATGCACAACAACACCAACGTGCTGGCCTTTGGCGCCCGCGTCGTGGGCTCCGAGCTCGCCAAGATGATTGTCGACGAATGGCTCGACGCCGAGTTTGAGGGCGGCCGCCACGAGCGTCGCGTCAATCTCCTCAACGAGATCGACCAGACCCGCGGACTAAAGATTGTCGACGAGGCCTAAAGACTTACAAAGCCATACGCTAGCGCCAGCCCCCGCCCGGAAGAAACATCCGGACGGGGCTCTTTAGTAGTTTTCTATGCGTTTACCAAAAATCTACCGGAATAAAAGGGCGCCGCGGTTGGAATTCCGCGGCGCCCAAGCCACACGCTAACAGCTTTAAGGAGTCAAAGCTGGTTTAGCCAAAGAAGCGCTTGATCTCGATCTCGGCGTTCTCCAGGCAGTCGGAGCCGTGGATCACGTTGGCGTTGACATCGACAGCGAAGTCGCCGCGAATGGTGCCGGGCGCAGCATCAAGCGGGTTGGTAGCGCCCATAAGGGTGCGCATCTTGGAAACAGCGGAGAGACCGGAAACGACCATCTTGACGACCGGACCGCTCGTCATAAAGTCGCAGAGACCGCCAAAGAAGGGCTTGTCGGCCAGATGGGCGTAGTGCTCCTCGACGGTAGCGCGCTCGAGCGTGGTCATCTCCATGCGCTCGATGACAAGGCCGCTGCGCTCAATACGAGCAACGATCTCGCCGATCTTGCGGTCGCGCACGGCGTCGGGCTTAATCATGATGAAGGTCTTCTCGATAGCCATAAGGTAGCCTTTCAAGTAGGTTCGCGCGTGCCCAAGTCCCATTCCGGCACCCGCCTGGACTGCATCGTAACAGAGTTTTAGCTGCAGTTAAACAAAAAGCTGTTTATTGAAACGCTGCAATTTATTAAAGCGCTCCATATGTGTCACTTCTGTTTCGAAGCCCGATTAGAGTACCATCCGACCGCTCATCAACCACATCGAACAGAGCGGGCGGTCGGTTGCCACCCGCGAACGTACCCCCTTCACAACCTGCCCAAAGGTCCTACAGAAGTTCTCGACAAGCCCCTCCCCCATAGCAGCAAAATAGGGGCGCCCGCATCAGCAGACGCCCGTAAAGCAAAAACGATTTATCAATAAATGGACAATACGTCTTCAGCCAAACCTCTACTTTGCCCCGTGACCCATCTCGACAACCTTGGTCAGCGATCCAAACACGCCCTCGTCGGCCACGAGCTGCGCCTCGGCACGCTCCAGCTGGACGGCAACGGCGGCAGGAGCGGTACCGCCCTCGGTCGTGCGCGCAGCGACAATCGACGGGATGTCGAGCGCCTCGGTAATATCGCGCTCAAAGAGCGGGCTTGCCTCCTGGAACACCTCAAACGGCAGGTCCTCAAGATTGCAGCCGCGCTTCTCGCACATCAGGACCAGATGGCCCACCACGGCATGCGCCTCACGGAACGGAAGACCACGCTTGGCCAGGTAATCGGCAACGTCGGTAGCGGCAAGGTGCCCCACGCCGCACTCGCGCGCCATGGCATCCTCGTTGACAGTCCAGGTCGAAATCATGCCAGCCATAACGGACAGGCACTGCATGAGCGTATGGGCGGTATCGAGTGCGCCCTCCTTGTCCTCCTGCAGGTCCTTGTTATAAGCGAGCGGCAGCCCCTTCATGGTCACAAGCAGTTGAACCAGATTGCCGTAGACGCGGCCGCTCTTGCCGCGGATCAGCTCGGCAAAGTCGGGATTTTTCTTCTGCGGCATGATGGACGAGCCGGTGGAGTAAGAGTCGGAAAGCGTGATAAAGCCAAATTCGGAGCTCGACCACAGCACGATCTCCTCGGAAAGACGCGACAGATGCATGGCCATAACGGAGCCAGCGTAATGCAGATCGAGCAGGAAATCGCGATCGGAAACAGCGTCGAGCGAGTTAGGAATCACGTCCGCAAAGCCAAGCTCGGCAGCCGTCATCTGGCGATCGAGCGGATAGCTCGTACCGGCAAGCGCGGCAGCACCCAGCGGGCAGTTGTCGGCAGCATCAAAAGCGGCCTTCAGACGCGTAAAGTCGCGCGCGAACATCCAGGAATACGCCAGCAGATGATGCGAGAGCAGCACGGGCTGAGCATGCTGCATGTGCGTATAGCCCGGCAGAATCACCTTGTCGTACCTTTTAGCCGCATCCACCAGCACATGGCGCAGTTCAAGATTGGCCTCCATGAGCTCCTTGGCCAGCGCCTTGACGCCCAGGCGCGTATCGGTCGCCACTTGGTCGTTGCGCGAGCGCCCGGTATGCAGGCGCTTGCCCGCCTCGCCGATGCGACGCGTCAGCTCGCTCTCGATAGACATATGGATGTCCTCGTCGTTGATATCGAAAGCGAAGTTGCCGGCATCGATATCCTGCTCGATTCCGGTCAGGCCCTCGGCAATCGCCTGCTCGTCCTCGGCACTAATGATGCCCTGAGCGGCGAGCATCTTGGCGTGTGCCTTGGAGCCGGCAATATCCTGCTTGTAGAGATGCTTGTCGACCGGCAACGACGCGCCAAACTCCTGCGTGACCTCGGCCACGCCCGCCTCAAAACGACCACCCCAAAGAGCCATGGGACCGTCCCCTTTCATCAAATACCAATGCGCCGATGTCCGCGAGCTGCGTTTAGCGCCGTTAAAACGATTTATCAACTGCTAGTTTTGCACATCCCCCGCCGCACGCGGGGCCATGTAGCTAATTTGCAAAGAAGTGACGCACCATGCACTTGGCACCCAACGTCTCCCTCCGAATGTTGCCCTGCGAACCATCGATCCAAGCCTTCAGGCTCATAGGGACGTCCTCGACCTTTGCAGCATCGATCTCGGGCGCGAGGGCAAGTAAAGCATGCGCGATAGCATTGAACATATTGGATACTCCTCATATATATAGGCGCAAGGCCGACAAATTGATAGAAAGAGCCCCGCCGGACAACCCCGGCGGGGCTCGGACTCAGCCGCAGGCGCGGCGTCATATATGCGGGCGGAACGTAGGGGCCACCGATGTTAAGAAGTGTCAGCAAGCATAACGAAAGGTAGGGACCCCGTGCGCCCGTTATGTATCACGCGGATGGGCCGCGCGGATACCAAGGGAAGGAGGCGCTAGGCCTGGGCGGCAGCAGAGCTGGGGCCCTGGACCTTTGCCCACGTCTTGAGCGACAGCGTATCGATCTCGATAAAGCCGGCGCTGGCCTTCTCGTCAAACGTGGTGTCGCGGTCGTAGGTAGCCAGACCGTAGTCGTAGAGGCTGAAGGGGCTCTTGCGGCCGACGACATGGCAGTTGCCCCTAAAGAACTTCAGGCGGACAGTGCCGGTCACGAACTTCTGGGTATCGGCCATAAAGGCATCGAGCGCGTTTTTGAGCGGACTGTACCACTGGCCGTTGTACACGGCGGTGGCCCAATCCTGCTCGAGCTTGATCTTGGTCTTGAGCAGGTCGCCCTCGACGCAGATGTCCTCGAGCGCCTTGTGGGCGGTGATGAGCGTCAGGGCTCCGGGAACCTCATAGCACTCACGGCTCTTGAGGCCCACCAGACGATCCTCGACCAGATCGAGGCGGCCAAAGCCATTGTCGCCGGAGATCTTGTTGAGGGCGATGACGATCTCGGAGAGCTTCATCTTCTTGCCGTCGACGGCGACGGGCTTGCCGGCCTCAAACTCAATCTCGGTGTAGGTCGGGGTGTCCGGCGTGTCCTCGGGGTTCTTGGTCATAACCCAAGCGTCGTCGAGCGGCTCGTTCCAGGGATCCTCCAGGTGACCGCACTCAATGGCACGACCCCACAGGTTGTCGTCAATGGAGTAGGGGTTGTCGTTGGCACCCTCGGGAACCGGCACGTTGTGGGCGTGGGCATAGGCGACCTCGTCGGGACGGCACTTCAGATCCCACTCGCGAACCGGGGCGATAACCTTGAGCTCGGGGTCGAGCGCCTTGACGGCAGCCTCAAAACGGACCTGGTCGTTACCTTTGCCGGTGCAGCCGTGGGCGACGTAGGTCGCGCCAAACTCGTGAGCAACCTCGACGAGCTTCTTGGCGAGCAGCGGACGGGACAGAGCGGAGAGCAGCGGATACTTGTTCTCGTACATGGAGTTGGCAGCGATGGCCTTGGTCAGGAACTCATCGGAGAACTCGTCGCGCAGGTCGAGCACCTGGCAATCGAGAACGCCCAGGTCGAGCGCCTTCTGCTTCTTGGCATCCAGTCCGGTCTCTTCCTGGCCCACGTTGCCGCAGACACAAACGACATCGAGATTCTTCTCGTCCTGGAGCCACTTGACACATACGGATGTATCAAGACCACCGGAATATGCGAGAACGACTTTTTCCTTGCTCATGGCTGTTTCCTTTCGCCCTTGGTAGCTAATTAGAACATCGGTCAGTTGCAAGTCACCTTGAGGTCAAAAACCGTGCAATATCAGGTTATTCAGCAGAATGCATCACAGGCATGCCCTAGAAACATGCGGCTATGTCGTGCTTAAACCCAACGACCTCAAAATGACTCTGTTGAGGCATTGCGCCCCATGCGGACAGAGACGATTGTTATCGTCGTCGGGAAATTGCGCGCTGGCGTCGGATGGCATTGTCTGCAGTGGTGATGATCTTTACGAACTGCATCTGCCTCTCCTTTCACGTATCGCCGGGCGCAATTCAAGTATCGTAAACGGTACCTTTTCCTCGGTAAGCGGTTGTTTTTCCGTCTCCGTTTTCGATGGTCGCTATATTACGATAAAGTGCCTGCTGCACAAGCGACAAATTCAAATTTCTGAAAAGTTTTTTCATTAGTTTGTGAAATGCAGTGCAAATACGCTGCGTTCCTGCGAAAATACGCCTGACTACGAGTTGATGGTTATAACATCTGAAACAATTTCGAAACGAAAGGCGCGCTTTTATGCAAACTTACGAATCGGACACCAATATCGAAAGCATTAAGATTCTCGCCGTTGATATGGACAAGACGCTTCTCACCGACGAGCGCGTGTTGCCGCAGGGTCTTGATGAGCGCCTAGACAAGCTCGCCGAGGCTGGCATCGTGTTCTGCCCCGCCAGCGGACGCCCCGCCCCAAAACTCGAAGAAATGTTCGAGAGCATTAAGAACCGCCTTGCTTTTTGCCCCGACAATGGAGCCTGCGTTATCTACCGCGGCAACTATATCTATAAGAGCAACATCGATGTGGCGCTGTATCAGCAGGTGCTCGCTCGTGCCTCGGAGGACCCGCGCGCCGTCCCCGTCCTGTGCTGCTACGACGAGTTCTATGTGCTCGCCCGCGACCATCAGTACCACGACGAGATCAGCGTCTACTACAACACGATCAACTACGTCGACACCTTTGAGGGCCTTGATATCGAGTCCAATAAGATCTCGATCTTTTTCCCCGGCTACGACGCCGAGCCCGCGTTCCGCGAGACCTATAACCCCGCGTTCTCGGATCAGCTCTATGTCACCAATGCCGGCCGCGAGTGGATCGACTTTATGAACCTGGGCGTCGACAAGGGTTCGGGCGTCGCGCACCTGTGCGAGCAGCTCGGCATCGGTATCGCCGATGCCGCCGCCGTGGGCGATACCTACAACGACATCCCCATGCTTGAGCGCGTCGGTCACAGCTTTATCGTGGACAATGCCGAGGAGCATATGAACGCGCATGCTAAGTGGCGCATTCCGAGCAACAACGACGGGGGCGTACTGACGCTCATCGACGCCATCTTGGCGGCTCGTTAACGTGGCTCGTCGGACCTGGCCGGGCGGCACGGGTTAACTTTTCGCTCGGTCAGGTCCTGCGCAAGACGAAAGCCACATTAAGTGGCTTTCTTTGCGTGCGGAATCTACGAAAAGTTAACCCGTGCCGCCCGGCCAGGCCCTAGGTTTACTTACCTGCCGCCAAGATGGCGTCTTGAGTGTCTAGATACTTAGCTGAAATGATTTGAGCAGAGGGGAGCCCCTTATTGGAAGGGGCTCCCCTCTGTTTTGGTTACTGTGGGACAAATTCATCAGTAGTGCTTGTCCCAAATCTTAAGTATGTGGGGGCTTGCGTCTGGGCGAGCTTGCCTTACGGAGTGCTTTCCTATTTCGCGTCTGCCCAGGTTATGCCGGTACTGGCTTCGGCGATCAACGGTACGCGGAGGTCTACTACGTGCTCCATGACATCGCGGACCATGGCGGTGAGGCGCTCGACTTCGTCGACGGGACACTCAAAGTCCAGTTCGTCGTGTACCTGCAGGATCATGTGGGCGGCAAAGCCCTCTTCTTCCAGGCGGCGGCTTACGCGGGCCATCGCGATCTTGATGATGTCGGCGGCGGTGCCCTGCATGGGGTGGTTCATGGCCGTGCGCTCGCCAAAGCCGCGGAGTTGCGGGTTTTTGGCCTTGAGCTCGGGAATATGGCGTCTGCGGCCATACATGGTCTCGGCATAGCCCGTCTGCTTGGCACGTGCCACCACGTTGTCGAGGAACGTGCGCACGCCCGGGTAGGCCTCGTAGTAGCGATCGATCATGTCGCGCGCCTCGGCCATCGAGATGTGCAGCGACTGCGACAGGCCATAGGCCTGCTGGCCGTACACAATGCCAAAGTTCACGGCCTTGGCGCGGCTGCGCAGGTCGGGCGTCACCTCGGACACCGGCACGCCAAATACGCGCGCGGCCGTCTCGGCATGGAAGTCCTCGCCCTCGTTAAAGGCACGTACCAGATGTTCATCACCCGAAAGATGCGCGAGCAGGCGCAGCTCGATCTGCGAGTAGTCCACCGCCAAAAAGACGCTGCCCTCGCCCGCCGAGAACGCCGTCTTGACGGTACGCCCCAGCTCCGAGCGCGTCGGAATGTTTTGCAGATTGGGGTCGCTCGAAGACAAACGCCCCGTCGCGGTAATGGTCTGGTTGTACGTGGTGTGCACGCGACCGTCACCACGGCGCAGCGGGCCCAGCGTGTCCAGATAGGTCGACTTAATCTTGGACTTCTCACGCCAGTCCAAGATCAGACGCACGATCTCGTGGTCACGAGCAAGGTCGCTCAGCACCTTGGCGTTGGTCGAATAGTAGCCGCGCTTGGTCTTTTTGAGGCCCTTGGTCGGAAGCCCCATAACATCAAACAGCACGTGCGAGAGCTGCATGGGACTGCCGATGTTAAAGGTCTCGTCGCCGGCCAGGTCGCGAATGCTGCGCTCGACCTCGGCAATCTGGGTCGCCAGGCCCTCGGACAGACTGTGCAGGCGGTCGGGGTCCACAAGCATGCCCGCGCGCTCCATCTTGGCAAGCACCGGCACAAGCGGCATCTCGATGCCATCGAACACGTTGGCGGCATTCTCACGGGCCATGCACTCGCGCAACGGCGCCACGAGCGCCAACGTCAGGGCCGCAGTACGGGCGGCAGACGCCGGAGCGTCCTCACCAGCATCCTCTGCGCCGCGCGCCGCAGGCAGTGCCATCTGCAGATACGTATCGGCAAGATACGCCTCATCGAACTCGGAGCGGTCGGAATCCAACAGGTAGGCGGCAACCACGGTATCGAAGATACGCGTGGAATCGGCAGCGAGCGGATCCATGAGCTCGGGCTCAGAGGAATCGATGGGCGAAAGCTCGTGCAACAGCGCCTTCATGTCCGGGCTCGCCACGCGGCCCTCCATAAACAGACGCGCGAGCACGCCGGCAATCACGCCGTGGGCGAAGTTGAAGCCCTCAACCTCAGCCGCCGCACCGCCGTCGCCCTCCTCGAGCGCAAACAGCCCCTTGGACGTCGCCAGCCACAGCGTACGCGTCAGGCCAAAGAGCGCGCCCTCTTCCTTGTCGTCGTCCACCACGGCGGCGACCCACTCGCCGGCATCAATCGCGCGAACGACCTCGGCGGCGGCAGCAGCAAGCGCCTCGGCATCGCCGGCGGCGGCACGCAAAACAGCAGGCATCTCGAACGTGCTGGCAGCGGCCGCAGCCCCGCCCTCGCCGCCAATCAGCGCCAAAAAACGGTTCTGCATGGCCGTAATGCCGAGCGTGCCCAGCGCAGCGGACACCTCGTCGGCAGAAAACGCCGGGAAGGACGTCGCATCAAAGTCGAGCTCGACAGGCGCATCGGTACGAATGGTTGCGACCTTGCGGCTCAGCAGCGCGTCGTCGATATGCGCGCGCAGGTTCTCGCCCATCTTGCCCTTGACCTCGTCGGCATGCGCGATAACCTCGTCCAAGCTGCCGTACTGCGCGATGAGCGCGCTCGCCTTTTTGGGGCCGATGCCCGGCACGCCGGGAATGTTGTCGGAAGTATCGCCCTTCAGGCCGTAAAAATCGGGCACGAGCGCCGGTGTAATGCCGTGATAGAGGTCGTCCACGCTCTCGGGCGTCATAATCGCCACGTCGGACAGGCCTTTGCGGGTCGAGACCACGTTGACGTGCTCGGTCACGAGCTGATACATGTCGCGGTCGCCGGTCACCAGCAGCATGTCGCAGCCGGCTTCCTCGCCCAGGCGCGCCATGGTGCCCAGGATATCGTCACCTTCCCAGCCCTCGGACTGCAAAATCGGCACGTTGAGCGCAGCGAGCAGCTCCTTAATCATGGGAAACTGCGCGTGCAGGTCGGGGTCCATGGGCGGGCGCTGCGCCTTATACTGCGGCAGCATCTCCATGCGCACGCGCGGCTTGCCCTTATCAAACGCCACGACCACACCGTCGGGGTTAAAGGCGTCGATCATCTTGAGAAACATGTTTAAAAAGCCAAAGATCGCGTTGGTGGGGCGACCGTCCGGCGCGTTCATGGTGGGCGGCACGGCGTGGAAGGCGCGGTGCATGAGCGAGTTGCCGTCGATTACGGCAAAGGTGCGGCGCTTGTCAGACATATTGAATACCTCGCTTTGGGCTGGGCACGATTTGCTCCCACCAGTTTACACGCTCCCCGCCCCACGGCCACCGCACATCAGGCTTCCCTGCCGTCGCGGGCCCGAGCGTGATACGATGGCTCACGGTACATCAACCAGCACGATCGATCCGAAAGGAGCCTGCGTCATGGAGCGTCCCTGCGCATGGAAAAAGTACACGCCACAGCAGATCGAGGAGCTCGAGGAGCTTTGCCGCGGCTATAAGCAGTTTTTGAGCGAGAACAAGACCGAGCGCCTGTGCGTCAAGACCGGTATCAAGATGGCCGAGGAGGCGGGCTACGTCAATCTGGAGACCGTGATTGCCGAGGGCCGCACGCTCAAGGCGGGCGACAAGGTGTACGCCGCTAATCACGGCAAGGACCTCATGCTCGTCAACCTGGGCACCGCCCCGCTCGAGCAGGGCTTTAACATCCTGGGCGCCCACGTGGACTCGCCGCGCCTGGACCTCAAGCAGAACCCCGCCTTCGAGGCCGGCGACATGGCTTATCTCGACACGCACTACTATGGCGGCGTCAAGAGCTACCACTGGGTCGCTTCCCCGCTCGCACTCGTGGGCGTCATCTGCAAAAAGGACGGCACCACCGTCGACATCAACATCGGTGACAAGGCCGACGACCCGGTCTTTACCATCTCCGACCTGCTGATCCACCTCTCGAGCGAGCAGATGGCCAAGCCCGCCAAGGACGCCGTCGACGCCGAGATCCTCGACGTGATCGTGGGCGGCCGCCCCGTCAAGTTTGACGAGGACGACAAGGACGCTCCCAAGGAGCCCGTCAAGCAGATGTTCCTGGATATCCTCAAGGAGCAGTACGACGTCGAGGAGGAGGACTTCCTCTCCGCCGAGATCGAGGTCGTGCCCGCCGGCCCCGCCCGTGACATGGGCCTCGACCGCTCCATGATTCTGGGCTATGGCCACGACGACCGTGTCTGCGCCTATCCGTCCATGCTCGCCCAGATCAACGTCGCCAACGTGGAGCGCACGAGCATCACACTCATCGTCGACAAGGAGGAGATCGGTTCCGTAGGTGCCACCGGCATGACGAGCCGCTTCTTCGAGAACACCGTCGCCGAGATCATGACGCTCGCCGGCGAGGATAGCCCGCTGGCCCTGCGCCGCGCGCTCGCCCGCAGCCGCATGCTCTCCTCCGACGTGTCCGCCGGCTTCGACCCGGGCTACGCCGGCAAGTTCGAAACCAAGAACGCAGCCTTTATGGGTCGCGGCCTGTGCTTTAACAAGTACACGGGCAGCCGCGGCAAGGGCGGCTCTAACGACGCCGACGCCGAGTATGTGGCCCTCATCCGCGACATCATGGACGAGGCCGGTGTGGACTTCCAGACCTGCGAGCTCGGTCGCGTCAACGCGGGCGGCGGTGGCACCATCGCCTACATCATGGCCAAGTACGGCATGAACGTCATCGACTCCGGTGTTGCCGTCCTGTCCATGCACGCCCTGTGGGAGGTCGCCAACAAGGCCGACATCTACGAGGCCTATCGCGGCTACAAGGCCTTCATCGAGCGCGCCTAACCAACCCTTCATCAGTTGCGGTGAAATACGGACTAAACTGGCCCATAAACGGCCAAAACAGACCGTATTCCACCGCAACTTCCTTTTTGGCAGAGGAGAGTCCATGCTGCAGGTCATCATTTCGCCCGCCAAGCAGATGCGTGCGGCCCAAGATGCTTTTGAAGTCCTGGGCATTCCACCTTTTGCGCACGAGACGGCTCGCCTCCACCGCGTACTGCTAGATATCGAGCGGAATGAAGGCAGCGGAGGTCTGCAGGCGCTCTGGAACGTGAGTGATAAACTGCTGGGACCTTGCCTCAACACCCTGCATGAGTTTGGGCCCATCCTGAAAAACGGCGATCTCGACAATCCCGCACTAGCCCGTCACCTCTCCCCTGCCGTCATGTCCTATCACGGCATCCAATACCAGAGCATGGCGCCCGAGGTGATGGATTCCGCGCAGCTCGCATGGCTGCAAGACCATCTGTGGATCCTCTCGGGCCTTTACGGATGCGTACGCCCCTTTCATGCCGTTGAACCGTATCGGCTGGAGATGGGCGCGAAGCTTGCCGTCGACGATGCCCGAGACCTGTATGCGTTTTGGGGCGACAAGCTCGCACGGGCCATCGCTCCGGCGGGCTCCAACGCTACGATCGTCAACCTCGCCAGCGCGGAATACGCCAAAGCCGTTCTGCCCCGCCTCACCACCGATGCCACGGTCGTCACATGCCTCTTTGGCGAAGGCATCCGCAACGGCAAGCCCATCCAGCGCTCGACCGCCAGCAAAAAGGCACGCGGCTCCATGGTGCGCTGGATGGCAGAAAACAAGCTCGAGGATGTAAGCGGGCTCACCGCGTTCGACGTTGGTTATCGCCACTTTCCCGAGCTTTCAAATAAGAGCACTTTGGTCTTCCTGAACGAACAGGCCTTGTAGGATCACCGCTACTTTTGAATGTGCCGCCTAGGCACGGCGTCTATTCCGCCAAGCCGTCGGCTTTGGCAATTTCATTTGTCGAGCCGTCCTGATAGGTAATCTTGACATGCTCAACCTCGGACACCGCAACACCCGTCGGAGGCTCCAGGCGCCATTCCGTCAGCGCAATGTCCATGGTCGTGGGAACGTCCCCCTGATCTTTGAGCTCGACCGACAGCGTCTTAAGCGACGCATCGAAGGTCACGCGCTCGATCTCTTCACCAGGAATGGAGCCACCGCTCAGCTGCAGCTGCACAAACTCGTCGCGCGGATACCAATAGTCGCCCGGCGCGGCCACCGTGTTACCACCAGCGACCTTCACCGTCATGATCGGCAGGGCATCGTCGGCCTCAAACTCCCAGGCAGCGCCGCCGCGACCACCATACGTCCAGATACAAAAGGCAATCACCAGCACGGCAAGCACCGCAAAGCCAATCGCGACAAGGCCATGGTGCGCACGGCTTTCCTCGGCCGATACATCCCATTGCGTCTCTCGATATAGATGCTTGTCTTCCATGTTCGCCTCCCCACAGGCACGCTCGTTGGCCCAATCGTACCCATTCAGGCTATACTTGAGCCCATGACATAACGGGGAGCTTGCAGGACAAGACGACAGGCTGAGATTGGGCGCGCCCGCCCTGACCCGCAAACCTGATATGGGTAATGCCAACGAAGGGAGCCGTGCCAATGAGCACACAGACCGAGCCCAAGCTCGTCACGCAAATCGACTTCGCCCGCGCCGGGCAGATCACGCCGCAGATGAAGGAAGTCGCCGAGCGCGAGCATCGCGACCCCGAGTACATCCGCGAGCGCGTGGCCGACGGCCGCATCGCCATTCCCGCCAACATCGTGCATATCAAAAAGGGCATGCGCGCCTTTGGTGTCGGCGAGGGCCTGTCCACCAAGGTCAACGTCAACCTGGGCATCTCGGGCGACAAGGCCGATGCCGCCGAGGAATGGAAGAAGGTCAAGATCGCCGAGGACTTTGGCGCCGACGCCATCATGGACCTTTCCAACTCGGGCAAAACGCGCCAGTTCCGCCAGCAGCTCATCGACGAGACGCCGCTCATGGTAGGCACCGTCCCCATGTACGACGCCATCGGCTACATGGAAAAGCCGCTGGTCAAGCTCACCAAGGACGACCTGTTCGAGGTCGTGCGCGCGCACGCCGAGGACGGCGTGGACTTTATGACCATCCACTGCGGCATCAACAAATCGGTCACCAAGACCTTTAAGGAGACCGGCCGCCTCATGAACATCGTCAGCCGCGGCGGCTCGCTGCTATTTGGCTGGATGGAGGTTACCGGCAACGAAAACCCCTTCTACGAGTACTTTGACGAGCTGCTCGAGATCTGCCACGAGTACGACGTGACCATCTCGCTCGGCGACTCCTGCCGCCCGGGCTGTCTCTACGACTCCAATGACGCCACCGAGACCGCCGAGATGATCGAGCTGGGCAAGCTGTGCAAGCGCGCCTGGGCCGCCGGCGTCCAAGTCATGGTCGAGGGCCCGGGTCACATGGCGCTCGACGAGATCGCCGCCAACATGAAACTGCAGAAGCGCCTGTGCCACAACGCCCCGTTCTATGTGCTCGGGCCGCTGGTGACCGATATCGGCGTGGGCTACGACCACATCACCGCTGCCATCGGCGGCGCTATCTCCGCCAGCTCCGGTGCCGACTTCCTGTGCTACGTGACACCGGCCGAGCACCTATGCCTGCCTAACGCCCAGGATGTGCTCGACGGCCTCATGGCCACCAAGATCGCCGCACACGCCGCCGATATCGCCAAAAAGGTGCCGCACGCCCGCGATATGGACGACAAGATGGGTCAGGCACGCCGCAAGCTCGACTGGGATGCCATGTGGGAGTGTGCTCTCGACCCGGTCACCGGTAAGAAGCGCTACGAGGAGTCCCCCGCCGCCACCGAGGGCACCTGCACCATGTGTGGCAAGATGTGCGCCGTCCGCACCGTTAACAAGGTGTTCGAAGGCACGACGATCGACCTCGGCATGGAGGACTAACTCGTCACCGGAGCCACAATCGGTAACATGGTGTTCGTCAATTGTTGACGTGTGAACATTTGCTTACATTTGCGTAAAGATTGCATCGCCCGCCCGGGTTCGACATAGAGTCGGCCCGGGCATCTTTATAATGCTGGCTTAAAGACCCATTTGATTCCGACCGAACAAGGGAGCAAACATGGATCGCAGTAAGGTACCTGCCGTTTTATCCATCGCAGGATCCGATTCCAGCGGTGGCGCCGGCATTCAGGCCGACATCAAGACCATCACGGCGCACCGCCTGTATGCCGAGACGGCCATCACCGCCATCACCGCACAAAACACACTGGGTGTCACCGCCGTGCAGAATATCTCCCCTGATATCGTCGCTGCGCAGATCGACGCCGTATTTGACGATATCCGCCCCAGCGCCGTCAAGATCGGCATGGTTTCCTCTGCCGAGATTATCGAGGTTATCGCCGACCGCCTGAGCGCCTGGAACGCGACAAACGTGGTCGTCGACCCCGTCATGGTAGCCACCTCGGGCGCACGGCTGATTGCCGAAGATGCCGCCGAGGCGCTCACCCGCCGCCTGTTCCCACTAGCAACCGTCATCACGCCCAATATTCCCGAGGCCATGGCCCTGCTTGACTACGAGGTCGACTCCGAGCGCACACAGCAAAATGCTGCCATGCTCCTCACCCGCCGCTTTGGTTGCGCATCCCTCGTTAAGGGTGGGCATCTTGTCAACGAGGCCAACGATGTATTGGCCGAACCCGCGCCACTCGATGACGAGGGCAACCATCTGGGCGATCCGCTCACCACGTGGTTCCGCCACAAGCGCATCGAGACCGACAACACACACGGCACCGGCTGCACGCTTTCGTCCGCCATCGCCTGCGCGCTGGCCCAGGGCATGGATCTTGCCGACGCCGTCAATGCGGGCAAGGCATACCTGACAGGCGCTCTCGCCGCTGGCTTTGACATGGGCAAAGGTTCCGGCCCCGTCAACCACATGTGGCAGTATTAAGATTCACAGCCCAGAGCCACCGCAAAGGGGGCAGGCACCTTTGCGGTGGCTCCCACAAACATCTCGATCTGTAACAGTTAGAGCCCATTTTTCGGCCCACCTGTTACAGATCGAGACATTCAAATTCCGCTGAGAAGATAATCTCAATCTGTAACAGTAACTCGGCAAAATCGACCCTAGATGTTACAGATCGAGACAAACGACCGATATCGACCTAAATAATCTCAATCTGTAACATCTAGCCCGTTTTCGACCTTACAACTGTTACAGATCAAGACAAACAAACGATCCAAAGCCACCGCAAAGGGGGCAGGCACCTTTGCGGTGGCTTGGGCTCGCGCTACTCACCGAGCATCTCTTGGAGCTTGGCTGCCACGGCATGTCCCAAGCTCTCGTGGCTTTCGGGCATCATATGCAGATAGTCGATATCGCCCGGCTCTGCATAATCGGCGGCATTCAAAAAGTCGCAGCCAAACTGCTCAGCCACATGCGCGTAGTACTCACCAAAATGTTCCGAGGCTTCTACGGAATGCTCGTCAAAGTCGGTCATATATACATCGGCGATCTGCGGCTTAATCTTGATAGGTGCCATCAGCAGAATCCGTGGGCAGGGCGCGGCATCGGTCCAGGCAAACGCACGGACGGCGCGAATCAACGCCATGGCACCACGGGCGATATCGGAAGCTGTCACGCCAAAGACCGTCTTACAGTCGTTGGTGCCCAGCATGATCACAATGGCGTCCAGCGGCTTATGGGCCTCGAGCAGCATCGGAAGTGCGCGGATGCCGTTAAGATTGGTGTCCAGATGGCACATGTCGTCGCGTACCGTCGTGCGGCCGTTGAGGCCTTCTTCAATTACATGCCAGCCCTCGCCTAAGTCACGTTGGGCCACGCCGCACCAGCGCACATCCTGCGCATAGCGCACCGCGGTGCCGTCGCGCATGCCCGCCGGATCGTAACCATAGGTGTTGCTGTCGCCAAAGCATAGAACGTTTTTCATCGTAAGCCCCTCGCTCAGTAAAAAGCCGACGGAAGCAGCCTCTCCCGTCGGCTCGACCTATCTGTCAGCACGTACCGATTACAGGTACTTGCGCCAATCGTCCTCGTCCTCATCATCCTCGGTAGCAGCCTGGGCCTGCTCGGCGGCGCGAGCTGCCGCAGCGCGAGCGGCAACCTGGGCATAGGACTCCTCGTTGCGCTCGGGGAAGTTTGCCAGCACGTGCTCGAACTTGGCAAAATCCTCATCCCAGCGCGTAGAAGGCACGGCAAAGAAGACTTGCTTGACCTTGAAGTCGCCCGATGCGAGCTCCTTGCGGAAAATCTCGGCCACGGCCTCGGCATCAAAACCGTTGTTGTCGCAGCCCCAAGCGCCCAGTACGAGCTTCTCGCGACCCAGCTCGTCGCAGATGGCGAGCACAAAGCGGATACGGTCGCGCAGCGCGTCCAGCAGCGCATCGTCGCTCACGCGGTACTCCTGGCGTGCGCGCTTGGCATTGGGCGCGGCGGCCACGATCACATCGGCATACGCATGCACGTGGTTGCGGTCAAAACGCACCGCAGGCACTACCAGCGCACGGTTGCGGTAGAGCTCGCAGTTGATATTGCGGCGACGGTTCTCGCCATACCACTTGCGCTGCTTGTCGAGCACGTTGTACAGATACGAATCGGCGCAGAGCGTAGCCTCCTGGCCCAGATAGCCCTGGATGTAGCCGCCACCCGGGTTGGTGAACGAGGCAAAGGCAAGCACTGCCATGTCGCAGAACTGCGCATAGCCACGGCCGTTGTCCAGAATGGCCTGCGTGGCGGAGGCATCAAGCACGGTGACCTCGGGCAGGGTCGGAGCGGGCTCCTCGGCAGGCGCGGACTCGGTCTCTGCGGGTTTCTCGGCAGGCGCAGACTCGTCCGTGACCTCGGTCTCGACGGACGCAACCTCAGCGGCCTCGACCTCGACGGACTCAGACTCCTCGGCAACCGGCTCCTCGGCAGCCGCAGCCGCTTGGGCCTTGGCCTTCATCGCCGCGACAAAGCCGGCAGGCATACCGTCAAACTCGCGAACACCGGCAAGCGAACGCTCGATATCCTTGGCGCACGCTTCGGACACAGTTGCCACGTGACGCTCGGCGGCCTTAGCACGGGCCTCGCGCTTGGGATTGGGCTGACCCGCTCGGTTGGACCTGCGGTTACGGTTCCTGTTGTCGACGTCTGCCATACGTGGCCACCTTTCCTGTCGCTGCCGCTATCGGCTTTTCCCATCCATGATACCCCGCCGCGTACAAAAAAGACGGCCCCGAAGGACCGCCTTTCGCATCGATTTGCACGCACGGCAAGCACCGCCGCAATTCGCCACTAATCGCGACGGCCAAGGATGTTCAGGATGCGCAGGAACACGTTGATAATGTCCACGAACAGATTGGACGCCATGAGCACGGCGTTGGGCAGCGTAGGCGGCACCGTCGTGGCAACATAGGTGTCGTAGCCAATAAAGCCGGCGAACACCACGATCACGATCAGATCGGTGATGGTCTGCGAGACGCCCATGAACATCAGCACGATCTCAACCAGAATAGTGGCGAGCAGAATGCCAAAACCGATGCCATATACGCGCTGGAAAAACTTGGGGAACGTCACGCCCAAAGCGCCAAAGACAAAGGTGATGGCGGCCGTGGCGATAAAGGCAGTGTTGATGGTGGGCAGGTCGTAGTTGGCAAGGCCAAACGACGCGGTCAGGCCAAAGGTACTCGCAAAGATTGCGTAGCCCACAAGGGACAGGCCAACGGACTGCTTGCTGGCGGCGGCCGACATCATGACCATGCCGACGATGGTCAAAATAAACGAGCCAAAGACCAGCGGCAAGGCGGCTCCGCTCATCATCATGCGCGCAAACGACATGGTGCTCGTAAAGTAGGCGCCGGCGCCCATGGCGCAAAAGCCCAAGAAGATCAGGGCAGACATGGCGAGATTGTACGCGCGCGGCGACATCTCCTTGGCGCGGCTTGCGCCGCTCTCGACGGGGCCGTTCTGATAGCCCTGGATATCGTTCATAGGTTCGTCCTTTCAAAAAGCGCCACAGATAACGGCGCAGTAGCTAACAAGATTCCTGTCATTGTACCCGAATGCCGCGCGCTCTTACCTGCGACGCTCGCCCTCAAGCGTACGATCAAACGCCCAGACCCACCAACGCATCACGTGCGCCTGCGAGCCGTCCGCCCGCTCGCGCGTCTGGTCCTCCAGATACAACTCGGTCGCGTGCCCGCCAAAACGCACCTTATAGGTTGCCGTACGGATGCCGTGAACCGTCAGGCCAAACCCAGTGGTCGAGACAATCTCGTCAATCGTAAAGCAACGACCGTCGACCCAGCAGACGGTGACCGGCACAACCTGTCCGCCCGCGAGGATGCGAGCCACGACGTCCACATACTGCTTGTGCACGCGCCGAGTTTTGCCATCTGTCTGTCGATATTCCATGTCTCCTATTATCGAACGCATGTTTGCATATTGTAAAGCGAACAGACTGTGGTTTTGGAGTGTCGTAGCAATCGCACGTGTCCGCATGGCGTGATAGCAAAAAGAACACCCGCGGTCAACAGGGCTAATATTCAATTTTAGTGCCAAAAAATTACTTCTCCCATCAGAACTCGGCAAAGAAACCCGCAGGAGGTGATACGATTTATCATGTTTTTGTAACGTGCCTGCAAACTTCGAGAAAGCCCATATATGGACGTAACGTTCTCAACCTTCCTCGGCCAAATTGTGTCGAACCCAGTCCTTGCCGTCACCGTGATCCTCGCGCTCGGCGCCATCTTCGTCAACGGATGGACCGACGCGCCCAACGCCATCGCGACCTGCGTCACCACGCGCTGCATGCCCGCCCGCGCCGCCATTCTCATGAGCGCCGCATTCAACTTCCTCGGCGTGCTCATCATGACGCACTTTAACGCGAGCGTCGCCAACACCATCTCACATATCGTCGACTTTGGCGGAAATAGCACCATGGCGCTCGCCTGCCTGTGCGCGGCGCTCTTCTCCATCGTCGTCTACGGCGCCACGGCATCGCGTTTTGGCATCCCCACCTCGCAAAGCCACAGCCTTATCGCCGGCCTGACCGGTGCCGCTATCGCCCTCGGCGGCGCGAGCAGCGTCAACGTCCACGAGTGGATGAAGGTCATCTACGGCCTGGCGCTCTCCATCGGCCTGGGCTTTGTCATGGGCTGGGTCCTGTGCAAGCTCGTCTCGATTCTTTTCGCCGCCGCCAACAGGCGACGTGCCAACGTCTTCTTTAAATACGCTCAGATCGCGAGTGCCGCGGCCATGAGCTTCATGCACGGCGCGCAGGATGGACAGAAGTTCATCGGCGTGCTCTTTTTAGGCGTGGCCTTCGCCAACGGCCAGACCAGCGTCGGCGATGCCGGCATCCCCATCTGGATTATGCTGCTGTGCTCGGCCACTATGGGTATCGGCACCAGCGTGGGCGGCGAGCGCATCATCAAGTCCGTCGGCCAGAGCATGGTCAAGCTCGAGAAGTATCAGGGCTTCTCCGCCGACCTCGCGGGTGCCGCGAACCTGCTGCTTGCCACCCTTACCGGCATCCCCGTGTCCTCCACCCACATCAAAACCTGCGCCATCATGGGCGTCGGCGCCGTAAAGCGCCTCTCGGCCATCAACTTCGGCGTCGTCAAGGACATGATGTTCACCTGGTTCTTCACCTTCCCCGCTTGCGGACTCATCAGCTTTTTCATGGCCAAGCTGTTCATGATGTTCCTCTAGTCAAACCGAGTGTCCATCCAGACCGCAACACTTCGCCCACCCGTCTTCGCCTCGAAAGGACCCACCCATGGCAAAGAAACCCGATTCGTTCTACTTTGACAACTACGTCGCCTGCGCCGACCTCGCCGTCCAGGCCGCCGAGCTGCTTACCAAGATTTTTGAGAACTTTGACCCCGCGCAGATCCACGACATGCTCGATAAGATGCATGCGATTGAGCATGCGGCAGACAAGAAGCACCATGAGCTCGAAGACGCCCTGCTCACCGCCTTTATCACCCCGCTCGAGCGCGAGGATCTGAATCTGATGAGCTGCTCACTCGACACCGTGCTCGACCGCATCGAGGGCGTCGTGCAGCGCGTCTACTTCACCAACATCCAGAGCATCCATCCCGACGCCATTGTCATCGCCCACAAGGTAACCGATGCCTGTCGCGCCATGAAGGACCTGATGGTCGAGCTTCCCAACTACCGCAAGTCCAAAACGCTGCGCGAGCTCGTCATCCAGATCAACACCATCGAGTCCGAGGCCGACGAGCTCTACATCAACGCCATGCGCAACCTGCACGTTAACGGCAAGGACCCGCTCGAGGTCATCGCTTGGCGTGACGTGTACGCCTTCCTGGAGTACTGCGCCGACTGCTGCGAGAATGTGGCCGATGTCGTGGATTCGATTGTCATGAAGAACAGTTAATTGGGGGTACATGTCCCACCGGTCGCGGGCCCGGCCACTAATAACCTTTTTCACTCCGGCTGCAAGCAGAGTCGTTCAAAAGGTTATTAGTGGCCGGGCCCGCTCCCTTA
>CATWID010000006.1 GCA_958350755.1 uncultured Collinsella sp. | reverse complement strand
GAATTGGAAACGGTCCTCGCAAGGGGACCGTTTTTGTTTGGGCCCAGCGCATGGGGTTCGAACCCGCCAGGGTGCGGAGCTGAGGAAACGCGCAAGCGTTTTCCAGCGCAGCACGCGAGGAGCGGAGCGGCGAAGCGGGGCGCGGGCGGCGCCGGCCGCACGCGGACATCCCTCATCGCCCACCACTGAATTGTTAGGCCTCCAGCGATGGAGGCCTTTCCTTTTTCAGGCCCAGCGCATGGGATTCGAACCCGCCAGCACGTCTGTCACAAAGGCCGTGGCCAAAAAATGGCAAAAATGAGTACTGCTACCTTGCTTACAACATATCAAAAGATAGTATTTGCTTAAGTTACGCAACATATGTCCATTATAAGGACTAACAATTGGATCAAAATCGTACATTCATCGCCATTTCGACTAGCTATCTGGCCTTATTAGTCCAAAATTGCTGCTACCAAATCGATAACAGTACTCATATTTGATGTTTTTTGACCAGCAGGTCTCCCCGCCTTAGCAAATCTAAGGCAAAACGGGCTCCAGACCGCTGAATCATGCCACATAGGGCACGTCCGCAGTCCGGAACCCGGTCAAAGTTAAGTTATTTCGCTGTGTTAGGCCAAAACGTCCGACAGGATCTCGATCAGACTGTCCACGTCGGATTCCTCGCAGACGAGCGGCGGCAGGAAACGCAGCGTATGAGCACCTGTAGCGTTAATCACGGCACCGGCGGCCAGCGCGCGGGCAACAATATCATGCGCGTCGCCCGCGGCATCATCCAAATCACAGCCGAGCATCAAGCCGCGGCCACGCACCTCGGTCACGTTCGGCAGCTTGGCGAGCTTTGCCTCCATATAGGCGCCTACCTTGGCAGCATGGTCGGCATAATCGCCGCGCACGAGCGCGGAGAGCGTCGCGGCGCACGCCGCGACAGCCAAGCAGCTACCGCCAAAGGTCGAGCCGTGGTCGCCCGGCTTAAACACGTCGGCAATCTCCTTCTTTGCTACGACGGCACCCATGGGCACGCCATCGGCAATGCCCTTGGCAAGGCTCATGATGTCGGGTTCCACGCCATAGGTTTGGAATGCAAACGGCTTGCCGGAGCGGAAGATGCCGCACTGGACCTCGTCGGCTATAAGCACGGCGCCCACTTCGTGTGCCAGGTCGCGCGCTGCCGCCATAAACTCCTCGGTCATGGGGTGCACGCCACTCTCACCCTGGATCGGCTCGAGCATCACGGCACAAATTTCGCTCCCCAGCTGCTTGAAGATCGCACGCAGTTCATCGATATCGTTGGGCGTGCAGGCCACAAAGCCACCCGGCAGCGGGCGGAAACTATCCTGCAGCCAATCCTGCATGGTGGCGGCAATGGTCTCGAGCGTACGGCCGTGGAAGCCGCCGCGCATGCACACGATAGTGTTGCCGCCGTTACCGGCACGCTTGGCGTACAGGCGCGCGAGCTTCATCGAGCCCTCGTTGGCCTCGGCGCCGGAGTTGGCAAAGAAGGTCTTCCAAACCTGCTCATCCGCGGCCGGGGCACCAAGAGCAGCTGCCGTGGTCTCATCGCCGGCGACAATGGCATCGGCAAGCACGCGCGCACCATCTACGTCGTCGTTAGCAAGCTTGGACAGCAGCGCCGCGACCTGTCCACGCTGCTCGATGTAGAAGTAATTGGAGACATGCATGAGCTTTTTGGTCTGTGCCTCGAGCGCCGAGAGCACAGCCGGGTCGCCATGACCTAGGCTGCACACGCCGATGCCGGCAAGAAAGTCGAGGTACTCACGACCATCGTCGCCGGTGAGCTTCATGCCGTGACCCTCGACAAACTCGACCGGAGAGCGGCCAAAGGTATGCATAACGTAATGGGATTCAAGCGATTGCTGAGCTGCAAGTGACATGGGATGCCTTTCGTTGGGCGCCAGACGGCGCAGGCCTATGGGTGCAGGAATGGGGCGGCTGCGAGTCAGTTAGACCGTCTGAAGCTTCTCGACCTCGTCGAGGTTCTCGGTCAGACGCGCAGCAAACGTCGAAAGCGGATGCGGATGCGTATCGAACTCGTAAGCCGTCTCGGTGGAATGGATCGCGGTACCGACGCCGGCATCGGTCAGCAGCTCCAGCAGCAGCGAATGCGGCGTGGTGCCGTTGATGATGTGAGCGCGAAATACGCCGCCGGCAAGCGCATCGACGGCCGCACGCAGCTTGGGAATCATGCCCTTATCGACCTCGCCGCCGTAGAGCATTTCGTTAACCTCGTCGAGCGTTAGGTTGGAGATGAGTGAGTCTTTATCGCTAAAGTCCTTGTACAGGCCGTCGACGTCGGTCAAAAAGATCGCCTTATGCGCGTGGAGCGCTGCCGCAACGGCACCGGCGGCGGTATCGGCGTTGATGTTGAAGAAACCGCCGTCCTCCCCCGCCGCGACGGTAGCGATGACGGGGATGTACTCGCTATCGAGCAGGCGCTCGATATAGTCGGTGTTGACATGCGTGACCTTGCCTACGCGGCCGAGTTCGGGGTCGAGCGGCTCGGCGATGAGCGTACCGGCATCGCTGCCCGACACGCCCACGGCCAGGTTGCCGTGATGGTTGAGCGCCGCGACCAGCTCCTGGTTGACCTTACCGCCCAGCACCTCGCGCACGATATCCATGGTCGCCGGCGTGGTCACGCGCTGGCCGTTCTTAAACTCGACGGGGATGTCGTAGTGGCTCAGCGCCTCGTTGATGGCCTTGCCGCCACCATGCACGATGACGGGGCGCATGCCGATGATCTTAAGGAGGACGATGTCGCTCATCACGTCGCGGCGCAGCTGCTCATCAACCATGGCGGCTCCGCCATATTTGATAACAACCGTCTTGCCGGTCAGGTTCTTAATCCACGGCAGCGCTTCGAACAGCAGCTGCGCGGTTGCTTCGTTGGATTCGCTCGAACGACAATCGCGTGCGAATTTCATAATCTGCCTCGTCTTTCGTATCGTTATCGCGCCGTGCTCCGCTGTCCGCAATCGCGGCAAGATGCGCAGCGTGTCTGGAATCTAGGAACGGTAGTCGCCGTTGATGGAGATGTACTCATGCGTGAGGTCGCAGGTCCACACGGTCGTTGCCGCGTCGCCCGCGCCCAGGTCTGCCGAGATCACAATCTCGGGCGCCTCAAAACGTCGCAGAGCCTCGTCCTCGTCAAAGGGAACAGTCAGACCGTCGCGACAGACAGGCATGCCCATCATGTCGATGGAAACGTCTTCCTGATTAAACTTCACGCCGCACTTGCCAAGCGCCATAGCAACGCGGCCCCAGTTGCAGTCGTGGCCGGCGATGCAGGTCTTAACGAGCGGCGAGCTGGCAACGGCACGGGCGGCGATATCGGCCTCCTCGTCGTTGGCGGCGCCGGTAACGTTGACCGTAACGAGCTTGGATGCGCCCTCACCATCGGCGGCGATATTGCGCGCCAGGCTCTCGCACACCTCGTGCACGGCAAATGCCAACTCGTCAAAGGCATCGGAGCCCTCGACGATAGGCTCGGCATCTGCGGCAGCGGCGCCGGAGGCAAGCATGATGCAGGTGTCGTTGGTCGAGGTGTCGGAATCGACCGTTACCTTGTTAAAGGTCTGCTTGACGGTCGAGAGCAGCAGGGCATGAAGTGCCGCAGGCTCGACGGGGGCATCGGTGGTGATAACTGCGATCATGGTGGCCATGTTGGGCATGATCATGCCCGAGCCCTTGCACATTCCGCCTACCGTATAGACATTGCCCGCATGACCCGCAGCCTCACTGACGTAGGATACGGCGTACTCCTTGGAGTGCGTGTCGGTCGTCATGATGGCGCGAGCGGCATCGGCGCCACCGTGGGCGGAGAGCGCCTCGTAGGCAGCAGGAATGGCGGTCTCAAACGTGTCGATCGGCAGAATCTGGCCAATCACGCCCGTGGAGGCGACTAGGATCTGCTGGGGTTCGCAGCCGATGACCTGCGATGCGATGCTGCACGTCTCGCGCGCGCATGCAAGGCCGGTCTCACCCGTGGCGGCGTTGGCATTGCCAGAGTTGACCGAAATGCCGGCGATGATACCGTGCCCCTTGTCGGCACCGCCCAGGTTGGCACGGCTCACCTGCACGGGCGCCGCGCAAAAGCGATTGGTGGTAAACACGCCGGCACCGGGACAGGGTTTATCGGGCACGACGAGCGCGTAATCCAGACGCTCGGGGTTCTTGCGGAACCCAGCGTGGATGCCTGCAGCTTTAAAACCAGCCGCAGCCGTAACGCCACCCTCGACGGCGCGAATCTTGATATCAAACAGCTCGGTATCCATCGTCTTTATGACTCCTTATGTCAAACAAAAAAACGGACATCGGTTGGTGCGCCATGCCAGTCGTGATCATGAGACCAGCTTAAGAGTGGCGCCCCATTCGATGCCCGACTACCAAATCGTTAACAATCGAATGTGCTACACCGGGCACGCCACTGTAGGCAAGCCTCGTCGCTCGTCAAAGCCAAAGACGATATTGGCGCACTGGACTGCTTGGCCCGCAGCGCCCTTGCACAGATTGTCGATGGCGCCCGTCGCCACCAGCACGCCCGCGCGCTTGTTGAGCGCGAGGCCAATCTGGGCAGCGTTGGTGCCGACGACCGAAGCCGTCTTGGGCTGCTGGCCGGCATCGAGCACGCGCACAAAGGTGCGACCGGCGTAGAACTGCTTGTAATGGTCGACGACATCCTCAAGAGCCAGCGTGTCGAGAGCCTGCGGCGCGAGCGGCAGCGTCACCGTGGAGAGCAGACCGCGCTTGAGCGGTGCCAGGTGCGGGGTAAAGACGACGCGATCGGTCAGGCCAAGGATTTGCTCAATCTCGGGCGTGTGGCGATGCTTGCCCACGCCGTAGGCCTCCAAGTTCTCGTCGGCGCTGCAAAAATGGGTGCGGGCGTTGCAGGACTTACCGGCGCCCGTCACGCCGCTAATGGCATCGACAATCACGGGACCGTTCTCGGCCACCCAGCCCGCGCGCACGGCGGGCGCGGCGGCAAGGCTCGTTGCGGTGGGATAGCAACCGGCGCAGGCGACCAGCACGGGTTTGCCGTCGGCATGGTCGGATGCGGCGGTCTCCAAGTCCTGGCAGAACAGCTCGGGCAGACCGAAGGCACGGGTCTTGAGCAGCTCGGGGCTCGTATGCTCGGCGGCATACCAAGCCTCAAAAACGGACGCGTCGTTCAGACGGTAGTCGGCCGAAAGATCAAAGCAGGAGACGCCCGATGCAAGCAGCGCGGGCACCTGTGCCATGGCAGCCGTGTGCGGCACGGCAAGAAAAACCGCATCGCAGCTCTTGAGCTCGGGGGCGTCATGCGTGGTGAAAACCAGATCGCTCACACCAGCAAAGCTCGGATACACCGCGGACAGCGGCTGGCCGGCATCGGCGTTGGACGTAATGGCAGCAAGTTCAAACTCGGGATGACCGAGGACGAGGCGAATGAGCTCGGCGCCGGCATATCCAGCCGCACCGACGATTCCAACCTTTAAAGACATATCAGACTCCTTGTCTGCGATTTATGCACCGATGCGCATTTCGCAGCGCTTGTTATGAAGTGGGTTGAAACTTTAGCACCAAAAGATGCATGAATACGTAAATAGCTTGCATGTTCATGCATTGAAACATTCCCGACACATTCGCTTGAAGGAATTGACAAATAGAGCGGGCCCCGTATTGACCGGCACTCCTTACGGCGCCAGGCAACACGGGGCCCGCCCATGCGAAAACCAAGTTGTTAGGATAAGCCAGCCGGCTAGAGCTCGACCGGCGCCCATTCGTCGTGATTGCAGATAAATGCCTCGGGATCCTCGACGCTAAAGAAGACGAGCGCAGGGTCGTTAGGCCCCTCATAGTGCTCGCTCAAGCGCTCAAGATGCTTCCATCCGGCCTCGCGCATTTCGCTCGAAGCCCGGTCTTCCAGTCCCGCACGCCCGCGCAGGATCAACCAACCGTGGCCCGGCCACCAACTCGTGGCCTCAAAGCGCTGGTTTTGCAGCAGCTCCTGCCACACATCTTTGGTGCGCGCTGTCACAAACCACAGCCTGCCGTCCTGAATCTGTGCAAACGAGAACGGACGCACATGCGGCTGCCCGTCCACGCTCGTCGCCAGATACCACGCCGGCACCGACGTCAGATACTCCAGCACCGTATTCAATCCGTCCACGTTTCCTCCTGTCGCCTGACCAGTCTTTTTGCAATGGGTAGTCAATTTGGGAAATCAGAGCTCGAGGCGCTCTTCGCTGCCGTCGATATCGCAGAACCGTGCGGCGATGTTGCGGACCGAGAAGAATGCAAGGCGGCCGTCGTTGGCGCTATCGTGTTGCTCGCCAATGCCCACCATGTGCCTAAAGCCCGCCTGGCGCACCTTGTCGCTCACGACTGCATCGTCCTCGAGCGCGGCCTCACCGGTTAACACGATCCAGCACTCCCCCGGCTTCCAGCCCGATACCTCAAACTTGGGATTCGCGCTCAACTCCGCCCACACGTCCTTGTCGCGCGACGTGCAAAACCACAGCTTGCCGTCATCGACCATGGCAAACGAAAACGGCCTCACGCGGGGCTGATGCCCGTCGCTCGCATCGGTCGTAGCAAGATACCACGCCGGAATGCGCCTGAGATACGAGCAGACGCGCTCGAGCTGAGCCGTGCGATCGATGTCGGTCATAGAGACCCCTTTCTTGCGCTCGAATCGAGCTTAGACAAATTGAAGATTGATAACGACAACGCATACCACCAGCAGCGCCGTCACCACCGCAGCCAGCGCATCCCCGCGGCGAAATGCAAGCGCATGCAGGCGCGTGCGGCCCTGCTCGCCGTGATAGCAGCGTGCATCCATGGCAGCAGACAGCGTCTCGGCATGGCGGAACACGCCCGTGAACAGCGGAATCGCCACACTGCCGAGCATACGCACGCCACCGAGCGGGCCTCCCGTCACACGCGCACCGCGGCTCGCCTGCGCATCGGCCGTCTGCTTCATCTCGGTGGCAAACTGCGGCATAAAGCGCAGCGCGATACCCATAATCATGCCGAGCTCGTGCGCAGGAAGTCCCACACGCGCAAACGGCGCGAGCAGGCGCTCAAAGCCCGCGGTGAGGTCGAGTGTCGGTGTGGTGAGCGTAATGGCGCTCATGCCGGCCATCATCAAGCTCAGGCGGCACGCCATAAAGGCGGCGGAATGCAGCGAGCCCTCGCTTATCTGCAAAAAGCCGAGCTGCCACAGAATGCGCCCGTTCTGGTCGGTAAACAAGTTGAGCACCGCGACCACGACGACGATTGCCAGCAGTGGCGCCATCGACGACAGAACGCGACGAGCCGGCACCCGGGACACGGCATAGATCAGCACAACGAAAATTGCGACCGGGGCCAGTCCGCGGAAGCCATTGACCGTGAGCGTCGTGATCAGAAACACAAAGCCCAAGAGCAACTTGGTTCGCGGGTCCAGGCGGTGGATTGCACTATCGCCGGGATAGTAACTGCCAAACGAAAACGCCTCCATCAGCAGCCCTCCTCTCGCGCGACCGTCTTGGATTTAGCAATGTCCGAGACGTTAGAAGAACCCTCTGAGCGACCGATCAGCAGGTCCACTAACTCGTCTGCCAGCGACTCAACCGTATAGAGGCCGTCAAAGCGCAGCGGCACGCCTGCCTTCGCAAGCGCCAGCGCCATGCGCTGGGCAGCGGGAACACCCAAGCCGATTGATTTAAGCTCATCCGCATGCGCAAAAACCTGAGCGGGCGTGCCCTCGGCAAACACCGCGCCCTCGTTCATCACGACAATACGGTCGCAGCAATTGGCCAGGTCATCCATGCTGTGCGAAACCATGACAACGGTCAGGCCATCGCGGTGAAGTCGATCGATAAGCTCAAGGAAATCCCTGCGCGCAGCCGGATCGAGCCCCGCCATGGGTTCATCGAGCACCAGGACTTCGGGCTCCATGGCGAGCACGCCGGCGAATGCCACGCGCCGTTGCTGACCGCCCGAAAGCTCAAAGGGACTCTTGTCGCCGACCGTGGAAAGGTCGAGGCCCACGCGTGAGAGTGATGAATCGACACGACGGTCGACTTCATCTTGCGGCAAGCCAAGGTTGTGCGGACCAAACGCCACGTCCTGCGCCACGGTTTCGGCAAACAGCTGACGCTCGGGATATTGAAACACCACGCCGACCTTGGCCTTAACCGCGGCGGCGTCTTTCTTGTTTGACAGATCGAGCCCCAGCGCGCGAACGGATCCCTCCTGGGGGCGAATCAAACCGTTGAGATGCTGGACCAGCGTCGACTTACCCGAACCGGTATGACCTGCTAGCCCCAGGAACTCGCCGCGACGCACCATCAACGATACATCACGCAGTGCCCACGGGCTGCTGGGGTCGTTTCCCCAGAGAGCCTGTTTGCTCGATTTGCCCGCAGTGGCCGAGCGCTTATGCCAGCGGCCGCGCTCGCGCGGACTGAGCGAATAACTGTACGAAACATGGGATAGCTCGATGATGGGCTCCGACGCGTTGTCCTCGTTGTCTGCCGAAACAGTGCCGTCAGCGACTTCCAACTGGGATACGGAAGACTGCCCCGCGATGCCTGCTCCACTTCGCTCGGCATAAGCCTGCGCAATCTCGGCGACCATATCCGCCTCACGTACCTGCGCGCAAACGGGCACGCCCTTCGCACGAAGCGACCTGCCCAGACGACACGACTCCGGCATATCCAGGTTGAGCTGCGCAAGCTCATCCGCCCGCGTCAAAATTTCCTCGGGCGTACCGAGCATGGCAACGTGCCCCGCCCGAAACACCGCGACACGATCGGCCTCGGCGGCCTCCTCCATAAAGTGCGTAATCATCACGATGGTCATGCCGCGTTCGTGCAGCGCGTGACAGGCCTTCATAAGGCCCTTGCGCCCGCGCGGATCGAGCATCGAGGACGCCTCGTCCAAAATGAGCACGCGCGGTTCCATGGCGAGCACGCCGGCAAGCGCCACGCGCTGCTTTTGTCCGCCCGAAAGTGCATGGGTCTCGTGGCGCTCGAAGCCCACCAGGCCCACGGCCTTCAGCACATCCCGCACACGCTGCGCGATCTGGGCCGATGGCACGCCCAAGTTTTCGGGACCAAAGGCAACATCGTCCTCGACAAGCGTCGCCACCAGCTGATCATCCGGGTTCTGGAATACCATGCCCGCGGTCGAGCGAATGTCGTAGACCAGCTCGGGATCGGACGCGTCCATGCCGTTGACGCGCACCGTTCCCGTATCGGGCTGCAGCAGCGCGTTCAAATGCTTGGCAAACGTCGACTTGCCCGACCCATTGCCACCGAGGATGCAGAAAAACTCGCCGTCCTCGATGTTCAGATCGACACCGTCGAGTGCCGACACGGCACCGTCATAGCTAAAGGAAACGCCCCGACACTCAATCATGCGCGGCCTTTGACCTGATCCTTTTTAGGCGTGATGAGGTTGGAAACTGCTTTATACACCGCCAGCGTCAACACCGAGTTAAGCACGGTCTTGATAAGGTTGAACGGCAGTACGGCAGGAATCATGAGCGGGGCGATCACATCGACCGAGCCATACCAGAACCATACGCCAATGGTAAGGTTTGCGACCATAGACAGCGCCGTAGCGGCAATGACGCCGAGCACCAGGCCAATCACGGCACCCTTATAGGTGTGCATCTTCTGGTAGACGATAGCTGCGGGCAGAATGTAGCCCAGCGTGGCAACCAAGTTCATAAGCGCACCGACCCAATCGCCCGTGGTAAGCGCATGGATAACAATCGCCATAGCGGCAACAGCAGTACCGGCGCCAGGACCATACGCAAAACCGCACACCATCGCCGGCACCAGCGACGGGTCATACGTCAAAAACGGCGCCGAAGGAAGGATGGGCAGCTGCACGTACATAAACAGGGCGCCCAGGGCGCACATCAGCGCCATGGTAACGAGCTGTTTGGTACTCCACCTATTCGTGTTCTCAAAATGGATATGCTGCGACTGTTCAGACATAAGATCACCTGCCTCTTTCATCCGGACTCTAACCGTTGGTACTGGAATCTCACCAGTTCAGCCGGCATGCGAACCAACGCACACACGGGTCGCGGACTCATCGGCTCGGCCGCAGGCATCTCGCCTGCGCCACGGCGCCCCTTTGACACCGCCCGATTTACCGCCAGTGGGGAATTTCACCCCGCCCTGAAACAGCAATTGCAAGTGTAGCACGAGCAATCGTTCACGCAAGTATGCCGAGGGTAATCTATGGCGGGGGAAACGGAAGCGGGATGAAGATGCAGTATCCCATTTTCCGCAATCATCAATCCACCGACGTACCCAATGCTCCGCACCGCGCAGTAGTATGAAGGAGGTCACTGCGCAACCCGCGTATGTCAGGAGAACAAATTGGCAGCAAAACTTGATCTCGGGAAGGCTCTATCCCAAGCCGCCCAAGCCGCCGGTGAGATGGCAGAAGACGCATCGGCGGCCATCGAGTCCGCCGCCAAAGGCGCCACGAATGCAGCTGAAGGCGCGGGAAACGTTATCGTCGACACGGCCACCTCGGCATCCGAGGCCATCGGCAGCGCCATGTGCTCGGTTGCGGAAGGCATGTCGAGTGCCGGCGAGCAAATTGCGTCGTCCGATGCAGGCAAAACGATTACAGGGGCCGCGAACACGGTAGGCGGAATTGCCATCGGTGCCGCCGTAAATCTGGCCCAAGGAGCATCGTCCCTTGCGTCCGACGCGGCGTCGACCGTGGAGGGCGGGATCAATGCCATCAAGGAGAACTCATTCTCCGCGCGACTCCGCAGGGCACGCATCAAAGGTTTCCGTGACGGAATCAAGCAGGGCGCCTACCTTGCGGGAGAGAAGCGACACAATTTCATCTACGCATATGTGGCAACGCTCTGCTTCCTGATGCGCTGCGACGGTGACTTCTCCCAAGAGGAGCAGAAGTGGCTCGAGGATGGTCTCGATTACCTCAAGCTGGACGGCGGCCTCCCAAATAACGTCAAGACGAAGGTGCAGGTTATCGCGGATGACGAGGGTTTGTCCTTCGACCAAGTCAAGGACTGTTTGGACAACGTTAGCATCGTGTCGCTGGACTCCATAGCCGAGCAGTTGCAAGTCGCCGCGGCGGCAGACGGTCAGGTAACAGAAGAAGAGGAGCATGCCTGCAGGCTCTTTGCCGACTATATGGCGGCGAGGGTGGCATGCATGGCCGTTGACGAGAGCCGGGCCGAGCAGGCAGTCGAAAAGTCCGTCCGCGAGTATGGCGAGAACCTTCAGCACATCGACCGGGAGTTCAAGGAGCGGACGCGACTGCAGGATGCCGACGCGGCCTTCGTCGTAGCCGCAACCATGCTCCAAGTCGCCCGCATTCTTATCATCAACTCACTGACGGAGGTCGAGTGTGCCGGAGCGGGCAACGTAAAAGAACATGCTCTGCACGACTTCCAAAGTCGTGTCTTCTCTGGTTTCGATGACAGGATGCCACGGGAATCGAACCATCTGTTCGCCTCAAAACATCATATTCTTAATTCACGTGGAGTGCCCTACGACGCGACACGCTACGAGACAGAAAACGTCGGACTCTTCAAGGGCGCAAACCACCGGTTCGCGACCCTCGGCCACGACCCAGTGCTCGGTCTCGTGTTCGGAACATCTAACATCATGACCAACAGCATCACCTGCGTTAAAGACACCAATGTTTTTGGTATTGGTGCACGAATTCCCGCAACCTACTCGGTCTCCTATGACGCCTTTGGGAAAAATCCGCAGATTGGGGCGCCCGCTGGGACTGTAGAGATGCTGGTTGCGGCGGGAAGACGCGTCGTGAGCGAGCCAGATGCCGCCGCGGCTGCTCTAATCAAGCAGCTGATCCACATCGGCACAGACCTGTACACGCCGTGTGGGATACAGATTCCATTCGCCAATCTCATCCTCGACAAAACACATACCGAGGCGCTTACCAAATACGTCAGCACCGGCGATGTGCTGAAGGTCGGCGCGCAGGCAGGCATGGCCGCTCTTATCAACTGGTTGATAGCGGCACTTCACGGGTGCTCGTTGATATTCAAGGACGACGGTTCAGATTACTGCACCAAGATGTTCCAAGCACGTACCAAGAAAATCATCCTCCTGTCCGATACCATCGCAACTTCAAGCAGCGTCATACGGGCGTTAATCAAAGAGAATCCCAAGTGCCTCGACCTCGGAGGCGCAGCGATACTCATCTACCGGCTATTCTCGGACGTGCGTTTCATTGCCAAGCTCAAAGAAGAGTACGTGCAATCGGAGCTCAATAAAATATACGACGAGCGAGCAAGAGGGCTGCTCTGATTCCTCGGCGTCTTTCCTCTTACATCACCATTCAAACAAAGCGGAAAGCGCCTCATTAAATAAAGACATCAACACAAAAAGGACCCCTTGTCCGCGGCTCCAAAGGAGCAGGACAAGGGGTCCCAATTTAACCGAGGACGTTCCGGAGAGAAGCCCCGTCACGCCCCCGGATCCCCGGTGGGAGTTCTAGACCTTGTCGGCCTTAGTACATACCGCCGCCCTGCTGACCAGCGGTAGCAGCAGCGATAGCGTCCTCAAGCTGAGTGTTTTTGGGCACATCGGAGACGGTGGCCTCGGTGATGAGGATCAGGCTGGCGACAGAAGCAGCGTTCTGCAGGGTGACGCGGCTGACCTTGACGGGGTCGAGGACGCCCATCTCGATCATGTCGCCCCACTCGCCGTTGGCAGAGTTGAGACCCTGGCCGGCGGGCAGCTCGGCAACCTTGTCGACCACGACAGCGCCCTCAAAGCCAGCGTTCTTGGCGATGGTGGCGACCGGAGCGGTCAGAGCCTTCTTGACGATGTCGACGCCGATCTTCTCCTCGGGGTCGTCGATCTCGACAGCATCGAGCGCAGGAGCAGCGTCCATGAAGGCGACGCCACCGCCGGCGACGATGCCCTCCTCGACAGCAGCGCGGGTAGCCTGCAGGGCATCCTCGACGCGGTGCTTGATCTCCTTGAGCTCGGACTCGGTAGCAGCGCCGACCTTGATGACGGCAACGCCACCGGAGAGCTTGGCCAGGCGCTCCTGGAGCTTCTCACGGTCGAAGTCAGAGGTGGTGTTCTCCATCTCGCCCTTAATCTGAGCGATGCGGGCGTCGATGGCCTCCTTGGAGCCAGCGCCGCCGACGACGACGGTGTTGTCCTTGGAGATGGTGACGGACTTAGCGGTACCGAGCATATCGGCGGTGATGTCAGCGACCTTCACGCCCAGCTCGTCCAGAGCGGCCTGGCCACCGGTGAGGACGGCGATGTCCTCGAGGATGCGCTTGCGGCGATCGCCGTAGCCCGGGGCCTTGACGGCGCAGACGTTGAGGGCGCCACGGATCTTGTTGAGGACCAGGGTCGGCAGAGCCTCGCCGTCGATGTCCTCAGCGATGATGAGCAGGCCACAGCCGGCGCGCTGGACAGCCTCGAGAACAGGCATGATGTCCTGGACGCTGGAGATCTTCTGGTCGGTGATGAGGATGTACGGATCCTTCATCACGGCCTCCATGCGGTCGTTGTCCGTGACGAAGTAAGCGGAGACATAGCCCTTGTCGAACTGCATGCCCTCGACGGTGTCGATGGTGATGTCGAACGTCTGGGAATCCTCGACGGTGATGACGCCGTCCTTGCCCACGACCTCCATGGCCTCGGCGATCTTCTCGCCGATCTCGGGGTCACCGGCAGAGATGGTACCGACGGAAGCGATCTGCTCCTTGGTCTCGACCGGCTTGGCCTGCTTCTTCATCTCGGCGACGGCGGCGTTTACAGCCTTGTCGATGCCGCGACGGATGGCCAGAGGGTTGGCGCCAGCGGCGACGTTGCGCAGACCGTCGTTGACGATGGCCTGAGCGAGCAGGGTTGCGGTGGTGGTGCCGTCGCCCACGGTGTCGTTGGTCTTGGTGGCGACCTCCTTCACCAGCTGAGCGCCCATGTTCTCGATGTTGTCCTCGAGCTCGATCTCCTTAGCGACGGAAACGCCGTCGTTGGTGATGGTCGGGGCGCCGAACGTGCGCTGCAGCGCAACGTAACGGCCCTTGGGGCCCATGGTGACGGTAACGGCGTCGGCCAGAGTGTTGACGCCCTTGGCGAGCTTAGCGCGGGCATCGGTGTTGAACGTAATGTTCTTTGCCATGGTAGGTAATCCTCCAAAAGAAATGTGACTCGCGTCGCCGCTTCCGAGTCCTATGCGGCGGGCGCGTTCAAAGACGAATCAGAGATTCTGACGAGACTAGGCCTCGACGACGGCATAGATGTCGTCGGCGCGCATCAGCAGATACTTCTCACCGTCGACCTTGACCTCGTTGCCACCGAACTTACCGTAGATGACAACGTCACCGACCTTGACGTCCATGGGGATGCGCTCACCCTTGTCGTTGACCTTGCCGGCGCCAACGGCAACGATGGTGCCGCGCTGCGGCTTCTCCTGAGCGTTGCTGGCGATATACAGACCAGAAGCGGTCTTCTGCTCGGCCTCGTCGGGCTTGACCAGAACACGATCTGCAAGCGGCTTCAAAGACGACATGCTTGTCTCCTCCTTTTTGGGCCGCGCGGTTATACCACGCGAATTAACCCTTTTTGTTTGCGTACGCGTTGAATGGTACCCACGAATGGCGGGTTATACAACACGGAGTCAAAAAATCTTATTTTTTGGCACTTAGATTTTCTGAATGCCGGGGGATAACTTAGCAGTGGCCCCGGGGCGGACCGGAGGGCATGAAGTTTGTCGCGAGTTCCGCACGCAAAGGAAAGCACTTAATGTGCTTTCCGTCTTGCGCAGGACTGTAGAGCAGCAAACTTCATGCCCTCCGGTCCGCCCCGGGAGCCAGGTTAACTAATTCGGGCCCGGCATTCAGAAAAGTCAGTGCAGCAAAATGGCGATGCGGATAGGAACGTGGGCATGGTTTTCGCTGCGCGCACGGGTCCCCTGGGGAGCACCGTGCATTTTTGGGAGTATTCAACAGGCCAGGGTGGCTGCATACGCGCCGGACATACCTTATTGGTCCCAAGAACGCCTTCAGCGGGCGGTTTTGGTCGGTGGGCAGACCCCGTTGGGACAAATGGGCGTACTTCGCGCCGTACCGGAGCCCAAAATGACGTCAATCTCCGTAACGTTACTCAGCCGCAGCGGCACCGGCAGAGCTCGCGGTGCTGAATACTCCGTTTTTTGCACGGCCCAGGCGGGGGTACATCAGGGCCGGAAAGAACATCTCAGCTTTTTTATGCAATCTGCAACTGGAAGTATGCAAAACACCATGAGGTTTCACTGCTGATGTCCAAATTGAACGCACGGAGCAGCACCTCAACCCCGCGCCCAAATCCAACAGGGCAGGGACGCACATGGCGGATCCTCACCGAAACGCAAACGCGGCTCGAGCGCCATCCCAAAATAAGCTGCCCGAGCCGCGTTTAACGGTAAGACATGAATACTTAGCGCTCGTAGATCAGGTTGCCGGCTAGGTAGGTGGCTTGGACTTTGGTGGCTTGGAGTTCTTGGGGGTCGATGGTGAGTGGGTTTTGGTCCAGGACTACCAGGTCGGCGTATTTGCCGGGTTCTAGGCTGCCGAGGTTTTGCTCGTCGCCCGCTGCATAGGCGCTGCCCAGGGTGTAGTTGCGCAGAGCCGTTGCCGCATCGATACGCTCGCTCGGCAGCCAACCGCCCTCGGGCCAGTGGCTGCGGGGGTCTTGGCGGGTGATAGCCGTGTAGAGCACGTTCATGCTGGTAACGGCTGTGATGGGGCTATCGGTGCCGAAGGCTTGGCGGATGCCGCACTGCTTATAGGTCGCAAACGGCCACATGATGCGGCTACGCTCCAAGCCCAGGTCGCGCTCCGGACCACCCGGGTCGAGTGTGATATGACAGGGCTGGCTCGAGGCGACCACGTTGAGCTTGCGCAGGCGGTCGATGTCCTCGGGCAGGAGGTTCTCCAGATGCTCGAGTGTGTTATGGCCGTGCTGGGGCAGGCCGTACAGGTCGGCGGCCTCCTCGAAGATATCCAGCGCGGCATGAATCGCACCGTCGCCGATGACGTGGATACGCACAGTGTGGCCGCGCTCCGCAGCCGCCAGAACCAGCTTACGCATGCGCTCGGCAGGAACCGTCAGGCGACCTTGATCGCCCGGGAAGCGCGGATTGGTATAGGGCTCGGTGAGATATGCCGTGTGCTCGCTCGAGACGCCGTCGAAGAACTGCTTAAAACCAGGCGCCGAGAGCAGCGCGTTGTTCGCGTAGCGGGTCTGCAGTTCTTCTAAGCGCGATTGGTCATCCAGCAACGTGGGGAACAGATGGGCTCGGATGCCCAGCTTGCCGGCTGCCTGTAGCTTGCCGTAGACATCGTCGCGGATAAAATCGCAGCCCGGCATGGGCATGAGCGACATATCGCATATCGAGGTGATGCCCTGCTCGGCCATACGCCTCATTTGATCGGCGTAAGCGCTTGCAATGCGATCCTCCCCCAGCCACTCAAGGCAGCGCGGTAGCAGCTGCATGGCAGCAGCCTCGTGAGCAATGCCCGTGAGCTCGCCGCTTGCGTCCTTGTCGTAGCCACCGCCCGCTGGCGGCTCGCTGTCGCGCGTGACGCCGAGCGCCTCGAGTGCGCGGCTGTTGAGCCACAGCGTATGGCCGTCGCCCGAATACATAACGCAGGGGCGATCGGGGAATGCCGCATCGAGCGACGCCTTGGTAGGATGCTCGGGCGGGTCCCAACGGTAGTCGCGCCAGCCCTGAGTCACAACCCAAGCGTCGTCGGGCAGGTCCTGGGAAAACTCGAGCGCGTGTTGCACCAGCGCCGCCTCGGACGTGCCCATATCCATGAGCATGTACGGCGAGGAGCCGACCGAGGTATGGAAGAAGTGCAGATGAGCGTCATGGAAACCTGGGCAGACAAACTGCTCGCCGTAGTCGATAACCGGCGTGGCGGCAGGCGCGGCGGCAATCACGTCATCGGGCGCACCGACTGCGACGATACGGTCGCCTGCGATGGCAATCGCCAGCTCGCGGGCGGTATCGATGCCGTCTTGCGCGGTAAAGACGTTCTTGGAGCGGATAATCCGATCGATATGTTGCATGGGCATCCCCATCTCTGGCAGGAAATTCAACACCCCCGAGTGTACTCCCCCGCTCCAGCTACAAAACGCCAAGCGGCAAACGGCACCTTTGCCAGGCCAAGTGGCAGGTGGCATACTGGAATGAGCTTGTACGATTTTGCAAAACCAGCAAGGAGCAAATCGACCATGACGAAGACCAAGGCACAGCAGATTATGGCGGCAACCGAGGTTCGCGCGGCAGACGACGTCACCGCGGCTATCCAGGATATCGCCGCCGAGTTTGAGCCCTACATCATTAAGCAGCGCCGGCACTTCCATAAGCACCCGGAGTTGAGCCTTGCCGAGGAGCGCACGACTTCCGACATCGCCAACCAGCTCGACGCCATGAATATCCCCTACGAGCGTCCCCTTAAGACGGGCCTGGTGGCGACCCTTCGCGGCACCGCGCCCGACGCCTACCGCGAGGACGGCACGCCGCGCCGCCGCATCCTACTGCGCGCGGATATCGACGCCCTGCCCGTCACCGAGCAGACCGGCGAGGATTTCGCCAGCGTCAACGAGGGCTGCATGCACGCCTGCGGCCACGACTGCCACATCGCCATGATGCTCGGCACGCTGCAGATCCTGCGCCATATGACCGACGACATCCACGGCGAAGTCCGCATCGTCTTCCAGCCCAGCGAGGAAAACGGCCAGGGCGCCAAGCTCATGATCGGCACGGGCGTGCTCGACGGCGTCGATGGCGCCTACGCCGCGCACATCTGGAGTGAGGTCGACGCCGGCACCGTGAGCTGCGAGCCCGGACCGCGCATGGCCAATACCGACTGGTTCCGCATCGATGTTCGCGGCACCTCATGCCACGGTGCCATGCCCCAGCGCGGCCACGACGCCGTTATGGTGGCCGCCGAGATCGTCAATGCCCTGCAGACCATCGTTTCGCGCGAGATCAGCCCCTACGAGCCGGCCGTCATTACCGTCGGCGAGCTGCACGGCGGCACCGCGCGCAACGTTATCGCCGGCACGGCCTACCTCGCCGGCACGGTGCGCACCTACGGAGATTCGACCCACGAGGAAATGCCGGAGCTCATGCGCCGCATCGTGGAGCATACCGCGGCCGCCTTGGGCGCCGAGGCAGAGCTCACCGACTACACCATCGCCAATTATAAGGTCGAAAACGATGCCGCCTCGAGCGAGCGTTGTCGTCAGGCCGTGGTCAAGTGCCTGGGTGCAGCCGGCGAAGGCCATTATCGCGGCACACTTTCGGGCGAGGATTTTTCGGAGTACCTGCGCCGTGTACCGGGCGTGCTCGCCTTTGTAGGTACGCGCAACCCCAAGATTGGCGCCACGTACGCCCAACATTCCTGCTTCTACAAGATCGACGAGACTGTGCTGGCAAAGGGCTCCATGGTGGCCGCCCAGTATGCCATCGACTTTTTGGCCGAGCCCACGCAAGAGGAGCTCGACGGCCCCACGATTGCCGCGGTCGCCGAAACCAACCCCGACCTGGCCGCCAAGTTGCGCTCTGCCAAGGCAACGACCGCCGAGGCTCGCGACGCCATCCATGACGCCCGCACGGCACGCCATGCCGCGATCAAGGGCATCCACGATGCACGTGCCGCCGCTCGCCGCGAGGAGAAGCGCGGCGAGTAGTCGATTCGCGGCCATCTCGCAGTCATAGCCACATCGCGATATCAAAGCGGGGGCGGACGTTTCGACACGTCCGCCCCCGCTCATTTGTCAAGCGCTATTTCTACCGTTTCTACCCCGTCCCCAAATGGCAGGCGGCAGGGCTACTCGTCCTGCGGGTCCTCGTCGGAGCTTGGTGCAGGCTCGGGCTCGGGCTCCGGTTCCGGCATGGGCTCGGGCTCCGGTTCCGGCATGGGCTCGGGCTCAGGCGCAGGCTCGGGCTCAGGCGCGGGCTCGGGCTCGGGCGCGGGCTCGGACTCGGGCGCCGCAGCGGAATCGGATACGGGCGCTGCGTCGGCGCTAAAACCAGCCGGAGCAGACTTCTTCTCAAACGGCAGCACAAAGGTCAGGACGTCGTCCTTGTCCTCGTCGGCCCACTCGCTTGCGTAGCGCGCAACCCAATAGCCAACGGCACGGTGCTTGAGCATCTTGCCAAAGACCGTGAGGAATACCGTGACAAACGCCGTCAGCACCAAGAACAATACGAGCGTGATGCCACCGCCGGTAACAAGCGCCTCAATAGCCGTAGGACGGTAGTAGTAGCTATACATACCGACAGAGGCAATGGTGCCAAAGACGAACGTCAGGATCCAGGTGACAACGTTGGCGACCAGGCCCGTCAAAAACTCGGGAAGGAACGAAGCACAGAACAGTTTGGTCTTGTTGTGCTTAAAGGCCGCCCAGACCTTATCGAGCGAAAACGCGCTCTCGACACGACCGGTCACCGCAAAGTGCATCACGGCAATGTCGGCGAACATCTTAAAGAAGACCCCCAAGACCGCCGTGGCAATCATAGCCAGGACAAGCAGGCCAAGCGAGCCGAACAGCGCTGCCTCGAGTGCATAAGAGCCGTAATACGAATACGAGCCCGCGGCGCCAATTACCACGCTCTCCACCAGCGAAAGCACTACACCGATAACGGGAATGGCAGCGATAACCTCGAGCACGACCGAGATAACGCTCGAAAAGACTCCGAGGCCAAACGACGTGGAACGCATGAGTGGACGATCCATACCGTCATCAACCTTGAGCGACAGATCGCGACCCCACTCAATACCAAAGCCGGAACCACACACGCTCGCAATGCAAGCTGCCAAAAAGCCGATGGCAGCCGCGATACCGCCGATAACGGGAATGAACAGCACGAGCACCGACACAACACAAATCAGCGCCGGCAAAAAGGCGATCTGGCACACGCGCTGCAGCACGCCCGGCGTCTTGGTCATGTCCTCAAACGCCTGAGCCACACAGCCCTTGGACGCATTCGCCACGGGCGGTTGCGGAACAAACTGCTGGGGCTGACCCTGAGGGGCAGAGGCTGCGGCACCGGCATTGGGGGCACCACACGCACCACAGAACTTATCGTTGTCGCCCATGGGGGCACCACACTGCGAACAGAACATCGAGATCATCCCTTCGTATCTTGAGCGAATCATCTGGATCGCAAACGATGTCTTTGGCATCATTATCACCCAATGTGGGGACAAATACTCCAACATGACGCATTTGCAATGCGCAGGGCGCTATTCGATTGTTTGATAAGCTCGACCGCGTTAGTTCGTTCCGCGGAAACCCTTGCCGACGATCTCGGAGCTGTCGACAATCGTGATAAAGGCACCCGGATCGATCTCGCGCGCGTAGCGACGCAGTTGCACGGCCTCGCGACGGCTTAGCACGCTCATGATCACCGTCACGCACTTGCCCGAGAAAGCACCGTAGCCGCGGCTGATAGTCGCCGTACGGTTGAGATGCTTGACGATAAACTCCTCGACCTTAAGGGGCTCGGAACAAATGACTGTGCAGACTTTGCGCAGGTGAATGCTCTCGATGGCCTTGTCGACCACGAGCGTCTTGGCAAACAGGCCAAGCACGCAATACAGACCGACGCGCGGGCCGTACAAGAAGGCCGCGATGGTCACGATGCCGATGTCGACCAGTAGCAGGGCGCGGCCAATCTCGAGCGTCGTGCGACGTTTGAGGATCATGGCGAGAATGTCCGTGCCGCCCGTCGAGGCACCAATATCAAAGACGATAGCGCTGCCGAGCGCCGGCAGAATCACGGCAAAGCACAGGTCGAGCCACATATCGCCCGTCATCGAGACATCGGTCGGAATAAAGAGCTCAAACAGCGAAACATAGGCGGACAGCGCAAACGAGGCAAAGACACTCCACAGGATTGCCTTGCGCTCCAAAAAGATAAAGCCCAGGATGACGAGCACCGCATTGATAATCCACATAAAGACGCCGACGGGCAGGGTCGGGAACAGCGTGGACAGAATGACCGACACGCCCGAGGTGCCGCCAAAAGCAAAGTGATTAGGTGTTTTAAACGCGACGATGGCAAAGGCCGTGAGGATCAGGCCCAAATTGAGCTCGGCAAAAAAGCGCGGAAAGCCCGGCTCCTGGCTGCGCTTGCGACCAGCGCGCTCGCCCCGCTCGATAACATCGCGATCGACCACGCGCTCCATCGGCACTACGGGAGGACGATGCGCCTCCTCGGCAGCACGCGACGCCGCCTCTGCCGCGGCGGCCTCAATTGCCCATGCCTTGCTTTCTGTTTCGTGCTCGTCGGCCATTACGGCAACCCCTCGTTAACAATTTGGAAACAATGCGCCCATTAGAGTAACGCGGAACGTGGGGATTGCAACCCTTAGTTAGACGAGCGGTATGACTACATCGGGAGCGTACAGAAACGGCCGGCCACGCTTTTGCTTGCGCGGTCGGCCGTTTAACGTTTTCGCAGATAAAACCTGCCAAAACAAACCTGTCCCTTTTTGGAAGGTTATTCGTGCTGGCTGGTGCGATGCTCGTACTCCTCGGGGGTGATGACGTCCTCGATGCGCAGGTTGACGCCCGCCACCTCAAGGCCGGTCATCGCGGCAAGGCGCTCGGTGACACGCGCCTTGACATCGTCGAAGATCGCGGGCGCATAGGCGCCGTACTCGATGATGACGGAGATGTTGACGACCACGCGATTGTCATCGGTGACCTCGACCGTCACGCCCTTGGTCAGGTTCTCGGCACCAAACTGCTCCTGCACAAAGTGCATGAGGTTACCCTTCATGCCCAGAACGTGCGGCACCTCGCGGGTGGCCATGGCGACGATTTTCTCGATCACGCCGTTGGAATAGGTGAGCGAGTCCTCGGACTCGTCCGCTTCCTCGTCATCCTCATCCGTATCGGACTCGGCCTCGACGAGAGCCTCATCCTCGAGCGTCACATCCTCAGCTTCGGCGACGACCGCCTCGTTCTCCTCGAGCTCGGTATCGGCTACATCGACCTTCGTATTAAAAGCCATGGTTCCTCCTTATGCCTGCCGCGGATGCGACAGTCGAATACATATTAGCGGCCGCTAAACAGACGGCCGAAGAAGTTGACGATCCCGTTCTCGCCGTCGCGGATCTGACCAATTACGGCGCCGATCAGCACGAAGAATGCAATGACGAGCGTGTCCCACAGGCCCAACGTGAGCACCAACACGGCGAGGATAAAGCCGGCGACGGCGCCGAGCGTGGTGTTGGGATGACGCACAGCATAGCTCCAGATGGCAGCGCCCGTACCCTTGATGAGACCCATAGCCTCGTCAAAATCCGCGGCTGCCGCGTCTTGTAACTCGGTTGCCTCTGCTTTGGAATCAACAGGTTCGCTCGCCGACGTGGCGCTCTGGTCAATCGTCAGGCGCGGCGTACGAGCGGTCTTATCTTGATTGGTATCACTCACCGGAAACCTCCACGGTCTGGACGGTAGTCTTGGACGGCAAAAAACGGACACGCGCGGTCGTACCCGGCGTGCCGAGCATGGTGTCGCAGGCCTTCTCGATGCGCTGCTGCATCGAGGTGGCAAGAGCGGCAACGTCCTTATCATCGAGCGCGATGGCCTCGACCTTAAAACGGACGTGCGAATCGTCGGAGCCTTGGACGCGGGCCTCGACATGCTCGACCATCACGCGGTCGTCACGCTCGGCAGCAGCCCTGGCGCACGAAGAAAGCGCCGCAAGGGTAACCTCGATATTGCGCTCCCCCGCCGGATGCACGCAGGACGGTTCGCGACGGGCGAACATCAGGCGGAAAAAGCTTACCAGCACGCCGATCGCCACGACGCCGGCGCACGCCGTGACGACGATGCGCGGCATGGGGTCGCGCATCAGCAGCATAAAGCGATACGTATACGGCCCCCAAAACTGGCAGACAAGCGTACCCAGCGCCACGATGGTGGCGGCAAGATACACGATCGCTAGGGCTCGTTTGAGTACGCGCACGCGGCGCTCCCTTCAAATCTCGGCTCTCGAAATGCAAAACGGTTCGCATCATTATAAAAGAGCCGGGTCCGGTGCTCTACGCACGCGGATCCGGCTCATCTATTCCACGAGGCTTGCATGCTCGCTTCATTATGCCCAGATATGCACGGCTTAACCCGTGCGAGCGCTACTCCTCCTCGAGGGCAGCGATGACCTCGTCGGTCATGTCCATGGTGCTGTAAACATCCTGGACGTCGTCGAGCTCCTCAAGACGGTCGATGAGGCGCTGGACCTTCTTGGCGTCGGTACCAGAGACCTCGGTCGGGGTGGTCGGGACCATGGTGGTCTCGGAACCCTTGACCTGGACGCCCTGCTCCTCGAGCGCCTTGGAGACAGCCATGACGTCGTTGGCAGCAGTCCAGACGATCCACTCCTCGCCGGCATCCTCGTAGTCCTCGCCACCGGCCTCGGCGATGGCCATCATGAACTCATCCTCGTCACCGGCAGCACCGTTGGCGATCATGGTCTCCTTCTTGGCGTTCTCGTCCAGGATCTCCTTGGCGACGACGATCTGGCCCTTGCGCTCAAACTGGAAGGCGACGGAGCCGGAGGTGCCCAGGTTGCCACCAGCGTGGGAGAAGGCGGAACGGACATCAGCGGCGGTACGGTTGCGGTTGTCGGTCAGGCAGTCGACGTAGACGGCGACACCGGCGGGACCGTAGCCCTCGTACACGATGTTCTCGTAGACGGCGGCGTCAGCACCCGAACCAAAAGCCTTGTCGATAGCGGACTTGATCTTGTCCTTAGGCATGGACTGAGCCTTGGCCTTGGCAACGGCAGCGGCGAGGCTGGCGTTGTTCTCGGGCAGCGGGTCACCGCCGAGACGGGCAGCAACGGTGATGTTGCGGCTGAGCTTGGAGAAGAGGGCGGAACGCTTGGCGTCCTGCGCGCCCTTACGATGCTTGGTTGTGGCCCACTTAGAGTGTCCGGACATACGTGTCTCCTATCGGTTTCGACCTAAAGCCCAGCGCAGATGCTCGGGCAATATAAACAAACGTCGTTATGATATACCTACTGACCTGCAAGATAAACCCCAAAATGAAGGCGTCGTGATGATGGGCCCTTTGGTGCAGCAAAGAAACCTGACCCCAATGCACCAGGTTAGGACCAGAGGAAGTCACTGCGGGTGACGGTGGCGCCGATGGCGAAGGGCATGCAGGCGATGACCGGATACAGGTAGCGCATGTAGGTCGAGCCGTTGCACGGACCAATCAGGCACACGGCGAGCACGCCCAACAGCGGCACCCAGATCGCCAGCGCACGCCATGAATGACGACGCAGCAGGTAGACCACCACGGCGATCATAATCCACACATAGGTGGCCGAGCTCATGGTGAGCGAAATAAACGGGATGCGCTGCACCGCCACACGGTACAGATTGATCAGGTGGTCGCACCAGCGCACCACGTTGCTGTCAACCGGATGGAAGTCGAAGTACTTGAGGTTGTCGGGACGCGCCATGATCTCGGCACTACGCGCCGTGCTGTAGACCCAGGCATCGCGCGCGCTCGGATAAAAGTAGCCGTAATAGTTATTGATGAGCGCCGAGATATAGCACTCGGGATCCTTTTTGAACATCTGCGCCCAGACCTCAAAATAGGCCTTGATGTCCTCCTGCGAGGCGTACTCGTTAAAGCAGTTCTTGACGGCATCGGACTTGTCGGGGTTGTAGCGGCGGCCCAGGTTCTCGTACTTGAGCACGCGATCGATCACGGCGCGCTCCTCATCGGTCACCAAACCGTCGCAGGGTGCCTCCACGATAGTGCCGTCCTCCTTAACCGTAGGGTTGACGCCCGAGTTGAGGCCGTCGTGCTTTTGGACGAAACGAGCCGTCTGTTGGAACGGAATCGAGAGGATTTCGCGCTTGGAACCAGGCGTGATGTCGTGCGCCGGCATAAAGACCTTGGTGAAGTACATATTAGAGGCAAGGCAGAGCGCGAGTACCGCGAGGACGCCAACCCAGCGGAAGCGCGGTGTGGCGCATGAGACCGCGGTGCCCGTCTGCTTAGCCGCGCGACGAGCGACATGTACATCCCATGCGCAAAACGCCGCCGCGATTACGCATACCGCCAGGGGAAACACCAGGCCTCCATTGCGCAAAAACGTGGAACCCATGGCAGCCAGCGCAAGCAACAGCCAGTCGTGGCGCGCAAAGAGCACGGGGGCTTTCTCGCCCGCTCGCTCGACATTGGCATCACGACGGGGCAAGCCACATGCCACGAGCTTGACGGTCTGTACCAGCAGCACCAAAAACGCGTCGGCAAAGAGCACGTCTTTGGTAAGCAGGGCCGCGTAGTTAGAGAACATCGGCATAAACGCAAAGAACAGCAGGATCGCACCGCGAACCGGCAGGCTCACGCCCAGTTTGCGCAGCGACGAGATGGAATAGGCCATGCAGGCAGCCGTGATGACAAACTGAGCGCAGGTATAGATGATGAGGCCCGCGTTAGCGCTGTTGAACAGCGAAAGCCCCAGCTGAACGCACGAGCCGATAATGGCCGTGTGCACTACGGGATGATGCCCGTTGAGCAGCACGTTGGGGTTGAGTAGGCGCAGGTAGTCGCTCGTGCCATTGGGATAGTTGAACCACTGGCGAATCTGCGCACCCGTATCTCCCATAAAAAGGCCGGGCAGCGAAGCGATGAGCGTGGGCGCCCAGGCGATCATAAGCACCAGGAAGGGCCCGGCAAAGGGATGGACCGAGAGCACGGCGTGAGCCACACGCCATATGCGGCCAAAGTGCGCCTCGGAAAACAGGATGCGCCGAGAGCTCAGCCAATCTAGACACTCAAAAGCCAGATAGAAGGCCACGATCGCTAGGAGCATCCAGCCCGCGCCGCCAATCCAGGCGCAGATGATGCGGGCCTTGTCGCCAAGAACAATCTCGGCCGAGTCGGTGAGGTCGTAGCTGCGGCCGAACACCATGCAGATGGCGAAGAACAGCGACGGCAGAATGATCGACGGACGCCAGGTGTCGCCACGGCCAAAGAACACGTAGCGAAACGGCAGCGTGAGCAAGCAGGCAAGCGCAAGCAGCATGACCGCGTCGGTGTGGCCGGCAAACGAGAGAAGCACCTCGTAGCACACGTACAGCATGCCAGAGGCTTTGGGGTCAATCGCCAAGACTGCGTTGCTCGACACCGGGGCGGGATCGATGGAAAACGCCGTGGTCGCCAACAGCGCGAGCAGAAATGCGATGAGCGTCTGCTTGGCGGGGTAGCGCTTAAACCAGACGATGCGGGCCGCGTCGCGCGCAGCCGTTGTGGAGAGATCGGAATCCTTCACAGTCCAAAAAGCCTTTCTAGAAACCCGCCAAAAAGGGACAGGTTTATTTTAGCAGGTTTTATCTGGGGAAACGTTACGGTTCTGTCATCGTTGCCCAGCGAACCACCACAAAGGTGCCTGTCCCCTTTGTGGTGGTTAGGCGTCCAGGTAGACGCGCTGGGGCTGGTTGCGGCGACGAGCAAAGATGATGAGCGCCAGGCCCGCGATTACGAGCGGCAGGCTCAGCAGCTGACCCATGGTGATGACGCCACCAAGCAGATAACCCAGCTGGGCATCGGGCACGCGCACGAACTCGACGAGGAAGCGGACGATGCCGTAACCCATCACAAACACGCCCATAAACGTGCCCTGGGGCAGCAGCGGCTTTTTGCGGCTGAGCACCTGCAGGATGCAGAAGAGCACAATGCCCTCAAGAAATGCCTCGTAGAGTTGGGAGGGGTGACGCGGCATATCGCCCGCAGTCCCGCCAAAGACCACACCCCAGGGCAGATCGGTCGGCTTGCCCCACAGCTCACCGTTGACAAAGTTGGCACAACGGCCCAGACACAAGGCCAGCGGCGCGCCGATGACGGCAAGGTCTGCCAGAGTCCATGCGTCGAGCTTATACATGCGGCACACGATGATGCCGCCGATAATGCCGCCCACCAGGCCGCCGTGGAAACTCATGCCGCCTTCGTTGGTGGCAAAGATCTCGAGCGGGTGCGCCCAGTAGTAGCCGTCGCCATAAAAGATGACGTAGAACAGGCGGGCGCCAATGATAAGGCCAAAGACCACGCCGACCACGACGCTCGTCAGGTCGTCAATCGTGATGTCGAAACCCCAGCGGCGCTGCGTGCGGTACATGACGACCGCCGTGAGCAGAGCTCCGACCACATAGGCCAAGCCGTACCAGTAGATGGTGATGGGCCCCGCCGAAATCGCGACGGGGTCAAGCATATGGTAGAGGTCGTTGAGCATATCGATCCCCCTGCTCCCTACATGCAAATGCGGCCGCGGGCCTTGCGCTCGCAGCCGCATATCTGGGCATAACGTTTATGCGGTACGCACGGTCCGCAGCCTTTACATCTTAGAACGGCGCGTACTCGTCGTACAGGTCCTCGGCCTCGCCAGAGGCATTGACCTGCTCGACGCGGGTAACGCCGGGTACGTGCTCCTTCAGGATGCGCTCGATACCCATGGACAGGGTCAGCGAGCTCATGGGGCAGCCGGCGCAGGCACCCTGCAGCTCCAGTTTGACGACGCCCTCGTCGTCAACGCCCACATACTCCATATCGCCGCCGTCGGCCTGCAGGTTGGGGCGAATCTCTTCAAGAACCTTCTTAAGCAGCTCTTCGTTAACAGCCACAGGGGCTCCTTTCTCACAATTACGCGGGCGCGCCCGCGGACAGAAGCTATGTTACTACAGCCGTGTACCCGCTCACGAGCCGTCCATGCGCGCAGACGCGACTTTCACGAGTAGTCAATTTGGGACGGGGCTCTTTTGGCTGCCTTTTGTTGCCAGCTGGCGTTGCCACGCGCTACTGCTGAGACTGCCCCTCGGTGCCGATGTGAACATCGACGATAACCTGGCGGTAGCTGATGCCGCAGGAGTCGAGGATGCGGCGGCTGATGCGTCCGTCATCGGTGTCGGCGTACTTGTTGTCCAGGTAGACAACCTCGCCCACGCCCACCTGCGCCAAAATCTTGGCGCAGTCGTGGCACGGGAACAGCGTGACGTAGACCGTGGAACCCTCAAGATCTTTGAGCGAGCCACGGTAGTTGAGCACGGCGTTTGCCTCGGCATGCACCACGTAGTTGTGCTTGTCCTGCAACGGGTCGTCGCTCGTGCCCCACGGGAAAAAGTCGTCGTTGAGCGCCGAGGGCGTACCGTTGTAGCCCACCGAAAGGATGCGGTGGTTGGTGCTGGCGATGCACGCGCCCACCTGCGTGTTGGGGTCCTTACTGCGGCGCTGCGCGGCGATGGCCACGCTCATAAAGAACTCGTCCCAGCTAATGACGTCCAGGCGCTTGCCTGACGAAGTTTGATGAAGATCGTCCGACATGGCAGACACCTCCGTAATCGCAATAATTTGACCCATTGTAGCAGGTGAAAGGTGGGGCTGTTTCCTCTCCCACCGATGTCCTCGGCTTTATGCGCGACGAGGCTTTTGATTGATGCGGTAGAGCTCGGCGAGACCCCGCAGCGTCAGCGCGTCATCGACCGTCAGGCTATGGCCGACCAGCGCCGCAAGTGCCTCGGCATCGTCGCCGGTAATGACGATGGGTACATTGCCCTCCCCCGCGGCCTTGGTCGCGCGCATCTCGGCAAGCACCATGTCGAGCATGCCGTCGATGCGTGCCACCTCGCCCAGAACCACGCCCGAACGCATGGCCTCGCGCGTGTTGCGGCCGATTACATGTGTGGGTGCCGAGGGCTCGACCTGCGGCAGGCGCGCCGCAGCAGCCGAAAGCGAGCGGGCGCCAAGCGCCAGACCCGGCGCGATGACGCCGCCGACAAAGGTGCCGCACGCGTCGATGACCTCGATATTAGTCGTCGTGCCCAGGTCAATCACGATGCACGGCGATCCGTAGACGGCGCGGGCAGCCACGGCGTCGGCAATGCGGTCGGGGCCGATCTCGGCCGGATCGTCGTAGTGCACGGGCATGCCGGTCTTGAGGCCCGGCCCCACCGTGAGCACACGCCCCGTGCAGGTACGGGAAAGCGCCGCCTTCCACGGGCGCTCGAGCGCGGGGACCACACAGCTCAGTACAGCAGCCGCGGGAACGAGCGCGCCCGGCATGCCCGCGTCGGCGGCAAGTGCGCCCATGACCTGTGCGAGACGCATGCGCGCCTCGTCTGCTGTGATGCTCAACGGCGTGGTGATCTCGCACGTCGCAAGCGGACATTCCTGTGCCGCGGCCGAATCCTCGGCAAACAGACCAAAGCGAATGAACGTGTTGCCCACGTCGACCGTCAATATATATGCGCACCCATTAAGCATCGTCGGCGCTCCTTTCGTCTGCCCAGCAGTATATCGCCTACCTAAACCAGCCGTCCCAAAATGACTACCTTGCGGTTATACTGGTGCGCGGTCGTTTGCGAGCTCACGCGACGGCCCTTGGTAACCCGACTTCCCGCACCGTATCCGTAGCGGCGCTCCCGGGGGAAGCGGATATACGCAAAGGAGTTTTATATGAGCAATCCCTCGAACCGCGCCTCGATGCGCGGGCAACTCACGCTGCGCGGCGTCGTCATCGGCGTCCTTGGCTGCGTGATCATCACGGCAAGCTCGGCCTACACCGCCCTCAAGATGGGCGCACTCCCCTGGCCGATCGTCTTCGCTGCCGTCATCTCGCTGTTCTTCCTTAAGCTCATGGGCAACGCCAGCCTCAACGAGGCCAACGTCACCCACACCATCATGTCCGCGGGCGCCATGGTCGCCGGCGGTCTGGCGTTTACCATCCCGGGCGCCTGGATGCTGGGCTATGCCGACCAGATCAGCTGGCTCGACATGTTTATCGTGGCACTCGCCGGCACCATCCTGGGTCTGCTGGCCACCGCGCTCATCCACCGTCACTTTATCGTGGACGCCGCGCTTGAGTTCCCCACCGGCAACGCCGCAGCTCAGACCTTGCGCGCAACCGAGGCTGGCGGCAAAACCGGCAAGCAGCTCTTTGGTTCCATGGCCATCGCCGGCATCTATAGCGTGCTGCGCGACGCCCTGGGCGTGGTGCCCAGCATGCTCTGCACGCTCAATATTCCCGGCGTGACCTTTGGCATCTACAACTCGCCCATGCTGCTCTCCGTCGGCTTCCTCGTGGGCTTCGCCCCGGTCGCCTTCTGGTTTGCCGGTGCCCTGCTAGGCAACTTTGGCATCATTGTGGGCGGCACCGCTGCCGGTCTGTTCGACGTTGTGACCGCGCAGGGCATCGTCAAGTCCTTGGGTATGGGCCTCATGATGGGCTTTGGCGTCGCCGTCGTCCTCAAGGACATCCTGCCGCAGGTCGCCGGTATCGTCCGCGGTCTCGCCGCCGACAGCTCCACCGACACCGACGAGCAGTCGCTCATCTCGGGCTCCCTCAAGCTCGACGCCGGTATCATCGGCCTGGGTACTGCCGCCATCGCCGTGATCGTCGCCATCGCGCTCGACCTTGGCCCCGTCCCGGCCGTCATCGTCACGCTGTTCACCTTTGTCACCACTATCATGAGCGCGCAGAGCTGCGGCCAGACGGGCATCGACCCCATGGAGATCTTCGGCCTCATCGTCATGCTCATCGTGGCTGCCTTCGCACAGATCGCCCAGGTCAAGCTGTTCTTTATCGCCGGCATCGTGGCCGTGGCATGCGGCCTTGCGGGCGACGTCATGAACGACTTTAAGGCCGGCGCCGTGCTGGGCACCAATCCGCGTGCGCAGTGGATCGGCCAGGCCATCGGCGGCATCGTGGGCGCCCTGGTCGCCGCTGCCGTCATGGTCGCGCTCGTCACCGCCTATGGTCCGGATGCTTTCGGCCCCGACAAGAGCTTTGTGGCCGCGCAGGCAAGCGTCGTCGCCACCATGGTCTCGGGCATCCCGAGCGTGCCATGGTTCGCAGGCGGCTTTATCGCCGGCATCGTCATGTACTGGCTCGGCATTCCGGCCATGATGATCGGCCTGGGCGTGTACCTGCCGTTCTACATGTCGCTCACGGCCTTCTTGGGCTCCTGCGCCAAGCTCGCCTACGACAAGTGGTCCGCCCACCGCGACGCCGCTGCCGGTCTTTCGGACGAGGAGAAGGCCTCCAAGGATGCCGCCTTCCAGGAACAGGGCCTGGTTGTCGCCAGCGGCCTGCTCGGCGGCGAGTCCATCGTCGGCGTTATCCTGGCGTTTGTCTCCGTGGGCTTAAGCCTGCTGGGCTAAGCTGAGCAGCTGCTCGACGGCAACCATATTGCCTACGACTTGCCCGGTCGGTAGCTTTTGCGGCTGCCGACCGGGCTTTTTATACCAACGCAAAGAAAGGCCGGCGCGCTGCATTTAACAGCGCGCCGGCCTTATCGTTTGGCTAACGAGACGGCCCCGTTATGAATTGAAGTTCGTTGCAGAATCTACGCTCGAAACGCTACATCTGCTTGCGACGACGATCGCTCAGCGTCACACCAGCGGCCACGAGGGTGATACCGCCGATGACGAACACCTCGCCCGCAAGAGCGGAGTCATCGCCAGTCTGGGCGAGCGCGGCCGACGTGGCCTTCTTCTTGGCAACAGGAGCCTTTGCAGCAGCCTGCGCAACCTGAGGCTTGGCCTGCGGCTCAGCCTTGGGATGATACTTGTCGTACTCGGCCTGAGCGGCAGCCAGGGCATCCTTGGCATCGCCAAGCTCGGCAAGCGCGGCGGCATAGGCGTCGTTGGCATCGGACAGCTTGGCATCGGCATCGCTCAGAGCAGCCTTGAGACCAGCGGCGGCATCGACGGCGGCCTTATAGCGAGCGTAGGCAGCGTTCAGCTTAACCAGCTTCTCGTTGCCCGTCGTGCCCGCGGCAAGGGATGCCTTATGGTCGACAGCCTCAAGATCGGCCTTGAGTGCCTCATCGCTGGCAAGCTCGGCCTTGGCCGTGACGATCTCGAAGTTCGCATCGACGACGGCTTCGTTGGCGGCCTCGAGCTGCTTCTGGGCATCGGCGACACCGGCGACGGCAGCGTCATAGGCGGCCTTGGCGTCGTCGACCGCCTTCTGGGCACCGGCGAAGCGCTCGAAGGCCTTGTTTGCGGTGGCAAGCTCGTCCTCGGCGGCCTTGGCCTTCGCCTGTGCGTCGGACAGGGTCTGCGTCTTGGCGGCAACTGCCTGCTTGGCGCCCGAAAGAGCGGTCGCGGCGTGCACATCTGCGGCCTGAGCCTTGTCAACGCCAGCCTGGGCAATGTCGTCGGCCTTCTTGGCATCGTTAAGCGTGCCCTGCTTGTTCGCAAGATCCGTCTTGGCGGCATCGCACTTGGCGGCAAGGTCCTTGACCGAAGCGGTAGCGTTGTCATACGCCTCGTTGGCCTGATCGGACTTTACCTTGGCGGCGTCGCGGGCGCTGCGAGCCTTCGCCTTGTGAGCAGCGGCCTCGGCTGCCTTCGTCTTGCTGTCAGCAAGCGTGGCGTTTGCCTTATCGAGAGCTGCCTGGGCAGTAGCGGCCTCGCCCTTGGCGGCGTCGAGCTTGGTCTGGGGCGTCTTGACGTCGACACCCTTGAGTTTGGCTTCGGCGGCGTCGTATGCCGTCTTCGCGGCGGCGGTGCCGGACTTAGCCTTCTCGTACTCGCCCTTGGCGGTGTTCACGTTCGTGTCGGCCGCGGTATAGGCGTCGCGAGCGCTTTCTTGCTTATCCAATGCGTTAGAATAAGCCGTTCCAGCAGTCCCGAAGTTCTTCTGCGCCTCTGCCAGCTTATTCTGCAGCTGCTTCAGCTGCTCCTTCTGCTCCTGCGTGCCGCCTGCATTGTAGGCGGAAGCGATGTAGTCGTTGACGAGCTTCTTGAACTCGGAGACAGTGAAATCAGCCTGAGTGTCATCAGCACTGTAATCGAAGATGGTTACCTCGGAATCGGTGTTCTTACCGCTACCGGTTGCGATGCCGATAGCCTTCGTACCGGCATCGATAATGTTGAGATAGTGCCCGCACTCATGGTAGATGCTGTTGTAGTGCTGATAGATATAGTAGGAATCATATCGATGGCTTCCAAGTGCGTCGCCATACTGCGCGACGTACTTATCGAATGCCTCCTTCTCCTGTGTGTAGAGGCCGGTGTAGGGCCAACCGAGTGTATCCTCGGTCTCGCCGCCGGTATATGCGCCGCCTCCGCCGGCAAGATTTTCCCCGTTGTCGAAATAGCAGTTCGAGTGTCCCCAGATGTTCGATGAATATGATGTATTAAGGGCGGCTGCCGCAGTCATGCGGAGGCTAACGCTGAGCGCCGACTGACCGTTCACCTTGCGGAGGTTGTTCTGGGTATCGAGGTAAGTCAGGGCGTTGCGCATCTGCTCCAAGGAAAGCGGATTGGTGTCGCGAGACATGTCATGATCGACGTACTGGTCATACCATTCGGCCTTGTCCTCGGCACCGGTCAGCATCGATACGGCGTCCTGGGCGTTCTTTTTCTGCGTGGCTGTGAAATCGCTGCTGTTGCTGATGTAGGCCATAAAGCCGAGCATGCCCTTATTGATGACTTCCTGGTCAACGGTCATGTTGGACTTGAGGTCAGCAATCTGCTGCTCAAGAGCCTCAACCTGGGCATTAGCGGCGTCATAAGCCTTTTCCGCGGCGTTCGAAGCGGCGCAGGCTGCCTCCCACTCGCTGCGCTTCTGCTTGCGAACTTCGACAAGCTTATCGTACGCGGCCTTCTTGTCTGCTTCGGTCTGCTGGGCCTGCTCGTATGCCGTCTTCGCGGCGTCACGCTTACTGGCCGCGTCCTTGTACTCCTTGTTTGCCGCATCGTATGCAGACTGGGCAGATGCCACAGCAGCGTTGGCGGCGTTGGCCTTCTCCTGCGCGGCAGCGACGGCAGCCTGGGCGGCCTGCAGATTTGTCTGTGCGGTGGCGTCGGCATCCGTCGCGGCATTGAGCTCCGCCTGCGCGGTCTTGAGCTCACCAGCAGCAGCTTTCTTGGCGGCCTCAAGCGCACTCAGGTCAACACCCGTACCCGAGACGGCAGCATCAAGCGCGGCCTGCGCCTGGTTGAACTTCTGCTGGGCGTTATCGCGCGCGGTGGTTGCGGCTGCGAGAGCAGCGGCAGTCTCCTGCTTCTTGGCCTGGGCGGAAGTCAGAGCGGCCTCGGTATTCTGCTTTTCCTGCTGGGCGCTGGCCTCGGCAGCCTTGGCCTGGTCCAGATTGTCCTGTGCAGTAGTAACGGCCTTATTGGCGTCATCGAGCTTTGCCTGCGCGTCCTCGACAGCCTTCTTGGCGGCCTCGTACTCGTCCATACCCATGGCCTCGAGCTTGGCCTGGGCATCATCGAGGGCCTTCTTGGCCTCATCCTGCTTTGCCTTGGCGTCCTTGAGCGCCTGGGTCTTATCCTCGACACTCTTGTTGGCCTGTTCGAGCTGATCGTTCAGGTCGCCCAGCTTCTTCTGCTGCTGCTCGGTCTTTTCGACGGCGGCTTTGAGCTCGTCAATCTTCTCCTGGAGCGCGGCGACTTCTGCTGCGTTCTGCTCGATTTCGTTGTCGCTCACAGCCTGCGAGGCCTGATTCTTTTGCTGCTGTGCCTGCTTTTGAGACTGGCCCGCCGCGTCGGCCTTCTTCTGAGCCGCATCGTAGGCGGCCTGAGCGTCCTTGAGCTGCTTTGCCGACTCCTCTGCCAGCTGGGCAGCCGTCTTTACGACCGCTTGGTTACCGGCGGCAACGGTGTTCTCTACAGAACTACCCCCCCCCCTGAACAGAATCGCCGTTATCTGCCGTCGGTGCGGCGATTGCCGCCAGCGGCGACATGAGCGGCTGAGCGATGAGGCCCGCCGTCAAAACGGTTGCGACGGCGCGGTTGGCAACGCCCTTGACGTTGACGGCCTTAGCCCGAGGCTCAAAGTGTTGTGGACTGTAGCTTGCCATGGCTTTCTCCCTTTGACACGGATTTATCCATACGCTTCAAACTGTAGGTGCCGATTTTTGAATTCTGTTGCGCAACATTGGTCACCAGCGGATTTTTTGAAATTCGCGCTCTCGTGCTTCACAATTTCGTCACATATGTAGGAGCTGGTGCATCATATTCTTGCGGGATCGAATTGAGCCTGTGATTTGTATTTGCTCCCGCGTCATCCGCCCTATCGGATTCCGCATCCAACAGACACCCCGCCCGCCACGGTGTAGAGTTAAGACAACGGGCGCGTTGCGCGGACCGCGCTGGAACGAGGTGGACATGGAACTCGATAGACAACAGCTCAAGCGACTGCGTGAACGCCATCACCGGCGCCACGGCATCCGCCCTGCCCATAGTGAGGCTGCCGAGCAGGCTGGTCGCTTTTTAAAGCGCGCGTTCAACATTCGCGAGGGACGCGCGCCCTATCACGTGATCCGCAAGCGTTTTGTAAACGGAGCGCGCCTGACTGGCTCCCACCTATGCATCCTCATCATCGCCATGCTCATCGCAAGCATCGGCCTCGATATCGACTCGGACATCGCCATCGTGGGCGCCATGCTCATCTGCCCGCTCATGGGCTCGGTCCTTGCCATGGCATATGGCATTGCCACGCTCGACCGCGAGATTGCCGTCGAGGCAATTGCCGGCCTCGCGCTGCAGATGGTCTTTTGTCTAATCACGTCCACGCTGTACTTTAAGCTCTCGCCCCTTGGCACCACCACGGCCGCCATCATCGATAACTCGACACCCACCGTATGGGACCTTGCCGTCGCGCTCGCGGGAGGCTTTGCGGGCGGACTGGGCAACTCGCGCGACCAGGAACCCGCCACGCTCATCGCCGGCGTGGCCGTGGCGACCGCGCTCATGCCGCCCCTGTGCGCGGCGGGCTATGGCATCGCCATCGCAAGCGGGTCGCTGTTTCTCTCGGCCCTCTACGAGTTTGGCATCAACGTGGTCTTTATCGCACTGGCTGCCGAAGCCGTGCTGCTTCTTTTGCGCGTGCCGCTCAAGCGCGACCTCAACGGCGACGGCATTGTGACCGCCGAGGAAAATGCCGAGGTCGATGAGCTGTCACACAAGGTGCGCCGCCGCATCATCGTGGGCACGGTGATCTTTGCCATCCCCTGCATCGTTATGACCGCGGGATCCATTGGCTCGGCGCAGGCCGGCGTGCAGGACGGCTATGGCGTCACCGAAACCACGCGCGAGCTTGCCGCGGTGCTGCCGGGCTTTAAGGATTACACCGTTGCCGTCGAGACCTCGGCCACCGAAGGCGAGGAGGAGGGCCTTGTCGAGCGCGAGGTTGTCGCCCATGTGACGACAAGCGAGGCGCTTGGGGCACACGACCGCCGTGTAGCCCGCAAGCTCATCGATCTCAATGTGCCCGAGCTCGATCGCGTGGAGTTTGATGTGCAGTAATACGCGACGTGGGATGGATGCGCGCAGCCGCGAGTCACGACATGGCGCAGACGTGACGCGGGCCACGAGCAAATAGCGGGACGCGGTCCATGGCCGCGCTCCGCTCGCTGATTTATTGCCGTGAATCAACTTTCCACATCGACATCGCCAGACTCCACTATAAACGCCGGATCGGCGCTCGCCAGATTAAAACGGGTCACCTTGGTATCTCTAAACAGGTAGAGCCAACCCTGATCGCGTCGGCGCGAAATATACGCCACGTGGACCGTACCGAATTCTTCGCCGTTTTCCTTCTTTAATATCAGAATGTTGGGGTCGTCCATACGCTCGAACTGCCCATCAACGCAGTCGCCGCCTTTGCCGACCAGTTGCCACCGATGGTTATCCTCTTCAAGAAAGGCCAGGGTTTCCAGACTTGTTTTGTCATCACGATAGTAACCATCAATGGCAAAGCCTTCGGAAACGCATTCCTGCATATAGGATGTTTCTCGACTTATGGCGAGTTGCCCTGTAGCGCCCAGAAGCACTGCCAGGCAAACCACTGCAACGGTTATCGAGACAAAACGGCGGCTCATGTCAGCCAGCCCGATACTTGTTTAACGGAGCACGAAACATACTTGGTACCTCCGATATCATGGCGAATGTCACCTACGGCCTGTCGGCAATCATATGTTTCCAACATCAAACCATATGGCAACCACTCGCGAGAGGAGTATCGGCGAACGGTGCATTTTTGCGTTCTATTGGGCAAACGTCAACGCGCGCTACAGCTCTTGCTCGACCTATTCAGATCTTGTCGCATACTACCGTAGATCCTCAACGCTTCCGCCCCCAAGAGATCATTTTTAGTACGTAAAGAAGCCCTCGCCCGAGCTTTCGCCCAGCTTACCTTCGTCGAGCATTTTCTTGAGGACGGATGCCATAGCCTTAAAGTTGTAGGGCATCATCATCTTCTTGAGCAGCGGGCTCACCAGGCCCGGGACCTTCTGATACTGCATGACGATGTTGTAGGCCGTCTGGATACCCACCGTGTCGAATACGCGGAACGGGCCCTTGGGAGCGCCGGTGCCGCGCGTCCACGCGAGGTCGATGCTCTTGGGGTCACTCACGCCCGAGACATACAGGTCAAGGCCCGAAAGCAGCCACGGCACCAGCATGGAATTGAGCAGGTAGCCGTTCTTTTCCTTGTTGACGGGCAGGGCAAGCATACGGATATCGTTGGCAAAGTCGACGAGCTCGTCGAAGTAGCGCTTGTCGGTTTGGTCCTGTGCCATGACCTCGGTCATGTTGTTCTTCCAGATGGAATTGGCAAAGTGCAGCGACAGGTACTTCTCGGGACGACCGGTGTACTTGGCAAAGGTGCTCGGCAGCAGCGTGGATGAGTTGGTCACGATGACGGTCTTTTGCGGCAGAACCGGGGCGAGCTTCTTGTAGAAGTCGATCTTTGCCTGGGTGTCCTCGGCCATAGACTCAATGACCAGGTCGGCGTCGGCCACGGCCTTGGCAAGATCGAGCTCCAGCTTGAGTGTGGAGTAGGCACGCTCGACGGCGGCGAGCGCCGCTTCCTTGTCGAAGGGCTGGGTGCCATCGGCGATACCGGCGCACCACTCGCCCGTACCGTCCGCCATGCCCTCGATTGCCGCGATGTACTCCTCGCGCACATGATCGATCTTGGGCCGGGTGCGGCCGATGCTGCCCTCGCTGCGCAGCCAAATCGTTACATCAAAGCCGCAGTAGGCAGCCTGAAAGGCAATCTGGCTTCCCAACACGCCGCCGCCGGCAACACAAACGGTCTTGTAGCTCATAGGACGGTCCTCTCTTACGTAATTCCATAGATGTGTATTTATTCAACCGTAAGGATGACGCGCGCTGGGGGTAGGTTCTATAAACGGGCGGTATTTCGCGGCAAACGGCTACATATGTTCATTATCTCAGGGTTCCGAGGGCAGTTTTTGGTGCCACCGAGACGTCGTTTTCGGAAGCATGCGGCAAATTCCGGAACTCATGAGCACATCCTGGTTTTTCGCCAATAAAACCGCAGGTACAGAGCTTGGACATATCCGATGTGCTCGGTCTATTCAGATTTTGCCGCATACTTCCGAAATCTAAGTTCGCAAAGGGTGATAGTTGGGGCGTTTACGCAACAGATGTCCAATCAGAACCACCCTTAAAAAGGGTGGTTTGCTCTTAGGGTATAACCCACGGGCCCCGGGCTCGCGTCTAAAGGCGCGGGCCCGGACTTCGTCCAGGCCTAGTGCATCTTGACCCGTGGCGCGCCGGTCGAACCGGCAGGATCACCTCCTCTTGAAGGGGTCCTCGTACTCCTTCACGCTCAGCTTGTCCAGCGCGATGTCGTGGGACTCCTGCTCCCTGATGTACTTGGCGATCGTCGCCTCGTTCAGGCCGACGGTGGACACGTAGTAGCCCTCCGCCCAGAACTTCCTGTTGCCGAACTTGTACTTGAGGTTGGCGTGCCTGTCGAATATCATCAGCGAGCTCTTCCCCTTCAGGTAGCCCATGACGCTCGCGACGCTGTACTTCGGCGGGATCGCCAGCAGCACGTGCACGTGGTCGGGCATCAGGTGCCCCTCGATTATCTCGATCCCCTTGTACTCGCACAGCTTCCTGAGGATCTCCCCTATGTCGCTCCTGATTTGGTTGTAGATCACTTTGCGCCTATACTTCGGCGTGAACACGATGTGGTACTTGCACATCCACTTCGTGTGGGAAAGGCTGTAGGCCTTCTGGGCCATGGCGACCACCCCTTCGACTCGAATTCCTGACGGCCTGAACAATCGTCAATATCGGTCGGAGGGGTGGCTTTGTAAAGCCGTTTATCTCCACCCGCGTAGCGGGTGGTTTAAAGCTGGCCGCTGCGCGGCCAGCAGACTAAAGTCTTGAGTAAAAACGGGTGGTAGCCGGTATGGCTACCACCCGTTTGTCTCATATCTAGCCCATAGCGGGCAAGCTACTTCTTAATGCCGCGTCCCAGACGCTTGGCGACCGATGCAACGGCCTCCTCGCTGGCCGGTCCGCAGCTCACGCAGCCATCGTGGGCACGCATCTGGCCGGTGACCTCGTCCATCGCGAGCGGCGCCACCTTCTCGAGCTTAAAGCCCTTGCCGGCGCGCATGTTTTCCTTGGCAACGCTGATCATGAGCTTAATACGGTTGAGCTGGTTGACCTCGGACGCGCCGGGGTCGTAGTCCACCGCGACGATGTTGCTCTCGGGATGCTGGCGGCGCAGCTCCTTGATCACAGCCTTACCTACCACGTGGTTGGGCAGGCACGCGAAGGGCTGCGTGCAGATAATGTTGGGTGCACCATGGTCAATCAGGTCGAGCATCTCGGCCGTGAGCAGCCAGCCCTCGCCCATGTTGTTGCACACCGAAAGCACCGTGCGGGCCTTGTCGGCCATGGTGCCGATGCGCTCGGGTGCCTCGAAGCGGCGGGACTTCTCGAGCATCTCCTCCACCGGCGTGCGCATCCAGTCCACAAGCTTGATGAGCGCCTGCATGCCCGCACGCGTCGTTGCAGAGCTACCCAGCTCGTCCTTTTGCAGCTCGGCGTTGCTCATGGAGTACAGGAAGAAGTCGAGCAGACCCGGCACCACGGCCTCGCAGCCCTCGCGCTCGATCACGTCGACCACGTGGTTGTTGGCCGTGGGGTGGAACTTGACCAAGATCTCACCGACCACGCCCACGCGCGGCTTGGTGCCCTCGCCCACAAGCGGCATGGTGTCGAACGCGCGGATGGCCTCGCGGCACAGCTTGGTGTAGTTATGCCTGTTGAACTTGGGTGCCAGCTTGCGAGCGCGCGCCATGTACTCCTCGTAGAGCGCGTTGGCGGCACCGGGCGTGGCCTCATACGGGCGGCAGCGGTAGAGCATCTGCATCATCACGTCGCCAAAGAGCACCGCGTAGACTGCCTGCTTAAGCAGCGCCGGCGTCAGCTTGAAGCCGGGGTTGTCCTCGCCCAGCGCCACGGCCGAAAGCGAGATCACGGGGATCTCGGGGTGACCGCTCTCGCGCAGGGCCTTGCGAATGAGGGCGATGTAGTTGGTGGCACGGCAGCCGCCGCCGGTCTGGCTGATGACCACGGCCGTCTTGGACAGGTCGTACCGACCGCTCTCGATGGCCTCCATAATCTGGCCCGTCACCAGAATCGACGGATAGCAGATGTCGTTATTCACGTAGCGCAGGCCGGCCTCGACGGCATCGTGATCGGTCGAGGGCAGCAGCTCCAAGTTGTAGCCGGCACCGCGGAACACCTCTTTGACCAGGTCAAAGTGAATCGGCGCCATCTGCGGGCACAGAATGGTGTAGCCCTCCTCGCGCATCTGCTCGGTAAAGGGCACCTTGGGCCACGCGGTCGAAGCACTCTCGCGCTGAGCCTCAAACGTGTACTTGCGACTCGCGAACGCGGGGGCATCCGTGGAGGGCGTCACCGGCGCGGCATCGCCCTGCTCGTAGGCCTCGCCCGCGGCCGTGGCCTCGGCCAAGCGCTCGGCCTCCTGGTCCTTGAGTGCCGCCATGAGCGAGCGGATGCGAATGCGCGCGGCGCCCAGGTTGGACACCTCGTCGATCTTGAGCACGGTGTAGATCTTGCCACTGGCCTCCAGGATCTCCTGCACCTGATCGGTGGTCAGGGCATCGAGGCCGCAGCCGAAGGAATTGAGCTGGATCAGGTCCAGGTCGTTGCGCATGGTCACAAAGCGGGCGACGGCGTACAGGCGGCTGTGGTACATCCACTGGTCGACGACGCGGATCGGGCGCTCGGGCTTCACCAGATGCGCAAGCGAATCCTCGGTAAAGACCGCAAAGCCAAAGCTCGAGATAAGCTCGGGCAGGGCGTGGTTGATCTCGGGGTCGTTATGGTAGGGACGACCGGCGAGCACGATGCCGTGACCGCCGTGGTCCTCGACCCACTTAAGAGCCTCCTCGCCCATGGTCTGGATGTCCTCGTGGAAACGCGCATCGGCCTCAAAGGCAGCGTTGACGGCGGCATCGACCTCGGAACGCGTGATTTTGGGACCGCGCACGCGGCCGCGCCCGGCCTCAGCATCGGCCACACGGTCGACGGCGAGCACCTGGTACAGACGGCGCTTGAGCTCGGTCTTATCGTGATAGGGCACAAACGGGTACAGGAACTCGATGTTCTGCTCGCGGATCTCGTCGATGTTGAGCGCCAACGCGGTGGGGTAACTCATGACGATGGGGCAGTTGTAGCAGTTACCGGCCGTCGGGTCCTCTTTGCGCTCCCAGCGCACGCACGGCATCCAGATAAAGTCAACGTCGCGGTCGATAAGGTTCATCACGTGGCCGTGGCTCATCTTGGCCGGATAGCACACGCTCTCGGACGGCATGGACTCGATGCCCGCCTGGTAGGTCTTCTTGCTCGACTGGTCGGACAGCTGCACGCTAAAGCCCAGACGCGTAAAGAACGCGTGCCAGAAGGGGTAGTTCTCGTACATGTTGAGCGCGCGCGGAATGCCCACGGTGCCGCGCGGGGCCTCGTCGGGGCTCAGCACCTCGCGGTTAAACAGCAACTCGTTTTTCTTTTTGAAGAGGTTGGGGGCCTCGGTCTTCTGCTTTTTGTGGCCGGCGCCCTTCTCGCAGCGGTTGCCGGTGATAAAGCGCCTGCCGCCGCCAAAGTCGTTGACGGTAAGCTGGCAGTTGTTGGAGCAGCGGCCGCAGCGGACATGCTTTTGCGTCACGGTGAGGTGCGCGATGTCCTCGGCCGAAAGGATGGTCGAGGTGCCGTCGGCGCCGGCGCGATCGCGGGCGAGCAGGGCCGCACCGTAGGCGCCCATGCAGCCGGCGATGTCGGGACGCACGGCATGAACGCCCGTGAGCTGCTCAAACGCGCGCAGCGTGGCATCGGACATAAAGGTGCCGCCCTGGACGATCACCTGGCTGCCGATCTCCTTGGGGTCGCGCAGCTTAATGACCTTGAACAGGGCATTCTTAATGACGGAATAGGACAGGCCGGCCGCGATGTCGCCCACCGTGGCGCCTTCCTTTTGCGCCTGCTTGACGCGCGAGTTCATAAAGACCGTGCAGCGGCTGCCCAAATCGACCGGGGCCTTGGCATGGATGGCGGCATCGGCAAACGCGCGCACGTCCATGTTCATAGAGACGGCGAAGCTCTCGATAAAGCTACCGCAACCCGACGAGCAGGCCTCGTTGAGCATGATGTGCTCAATCACGCCGTCCTTGACGCGCAGGCACTTCATGTCCTGGCCGCCAATGTCCAGAATAAACTCGACGCCGGGCAGGAATGCCTTGGCACCGCGCAGGTGCGCGACGGTCTCGATCTCGCCGGAGTCGGCCTTGAGGGCCTCGATGAGCAGCGCCTCGCCGTAGCCCGTGGTGGTCACGTGGCCGATGGTGCAGCCGGCGGGGATGTGGTTGTAGAAATCGGCCATGATGACCTTGGCCGTGCCCAGGATATCGCCGTTGTTGTTGCCGTACCAGGTGTGCAGCAGCTGGCCGTCCTCGCCCACGAGCGCGGCTTTCATGGTGGTGGAGCCGGCGTCGATACCGATGAACACGCGGCCGGTGTAGCCGTCGAGCTTGCCCTTGGGGACGACTTCTTGGTCGTGGCGACCCTTGAACTCGGCAAAGTCCTCGTCGGTGGCAAAGAGCGGATCCAGGCGCTCGACCTCAGCACCCTGCGTGTCGCCCAAGCTGTCGATGGCCTCGATAAGCTGTGGGAACGTGCTGAGCTTGTTGGACTCGTGCGCCATGGCAGCGCCGCTCGCCACAAACAGGTGGGCGTTTTGGGGCACGATACGGTGCTCCTCGTCCAGGTTGAGCGTGAGGTAGAAGCGGTGGCGCAGCTCGGAGAGATACTGCAGCGGGCCGCCCAGGAAGGCGACGTTGCCGCGGATGGGGCGGCCGCACGCCAGGCCCGAGATGGTCTGGGTCACGACGGCCTGGAAGATGGAGGCGGCCACGTCCTCGGGGCGGGCACCTTCGTTGAGCAGCGGCTGCACGTCGGTCTTGGCAAAAACGCCGCAGCGGCTGGCGATGGGATAGATGGTGGTGGCGTTGGCCGCGAGCTTGTTGAGGCCGCTCGCGTCGGTGTGCAGCAGGGTTGCCATCTGGTCGATGAACGCGCCCGTACCGCCGGCGCAGGTGCCGTTCATGCGCTGCTCAATGCCGTTGTCGAAGTAGATGATCTTGGCGTCCTCGCCGCCCAACTCGATGGCGACGTCGGTGGCCGGGATGATGGTCTCGACGGCGCGTTTGCTGGCGATGACCTCCTGGACAAACTCCAGGTCGAGCCATTGGGAGAGCAGCAGGCCGCCCGAGCCGGTAATGGCGCAGGTCATCTGGGCCGTCGGCAGCACGGTCGCGGCACCCTCGAACAGGTCGCGGGCGCAGGCACGGACGTCGGTGTGATGGCGCTGGTACTTGGCGTAGACGATCTGGTTGTCGTCGTTGAGCACGGCGAGCTTAACGGTAGTGGAACCCACGTCGATGCCCAGGTGCAGGTTGCCACGAGCGTTCTCGGGGTTGAAGATCGCGCCTTCGGGGGCGCGGGCGGCGGCTACGGGCTCAGCGGCGGTAGCGGGCTCGCCAGTGACGGACGCCTCCCCTGCCGCGTTCTTGGCATCGGCAACTGCCTCGGCAACTTTCTCGGCTGCCGCGGTCGCGGCCTTCTGCGCGGCGTCCACCACGGCGGGCGCGGCCTCGCGTGCGGCAGCGACCATGCGGTCCTTAATGCCCTCGACGAGTTTGCTCATTGTCTCTCCTCTTAGTTGTTGGACTCGACGGTTGCGGCGGTGTCGACCGCGTCCTCGAGCTGCAAGTTCAATAGCTTCATGCCGTATTCCGGCACGTTGATATCGATGGGTTGGCCATACAGGTCGCCGGGGCGCACAAAAGCGAGCACCGTCATAATGCGCGCCATGGCCTCGGGCGATTCGGTGAGCCCACGCTCAAACCAGCGCTGAATCATGCCGACCTCGGCGCTCACGACGTAGGTGACGTAGTAGTCAAAGAACGTGCCCAGCGCCAGGCCCAAAATGCCCGTCTGCGCACGCGGCACCACAGCCTCACGCGCGGTGTCGATAATCCTTTTAATAAAGGCCTGGTCGCCGCCCGGACCCAGCAGCGCACCGATTAAGTCGCGGTTGGCCGCAAGATAACGCAGCAGCTCAACCGAACCGGGCGCCGGCTCGAGCTCGTCAATGTTACGGTAAAGATCGGGCAGCTGAGCTGAGGTGATGAGCTCAATGCGCTCACGGATCTCGGCCAGCAAGCCGTCCTCGATTTGATTGATAAAGTCGGGAATATCGCGGTAGTGCGAATAGAACGTGCGGCGCGTAAGACCGGCGCGCTCGGTGAGCGACGCAACGTTAATGCGCGAAAGGTCGCCGCTTTCGGCAAGCTCGCTGGCAAGTGCCTGGCGAAGGGCACGCTGCGAGCGAAGGGATCGGCGATCGCATTTCTCGAGCTGGGACAAGCGTCCTCCCTGTTACTCAACCTGTGCACTATTGCACAGTGCGAGTATTATTGCACACCGTGTGTATCAACACGTAAAGGCAATATTTAGATTGTGGCAAAGGGACTGTCTTTTTGTCACATTAGGTTGCGCTCAGCTTTTAGAAGCGACATTGCCGATTGTCCAAAATGTCATTCGTGGGTAGAATGGTGTCGACGGCAGCCCAAGTTCTGCAAAGCTGGGCAGCGCCGTTGCGTGGATTAAGGGGTCAACGCCTTAGCGGCGGCGACCCCTCTTTCGTTGCTTCGAGCGTTGCTTGAGTGCCTCGGAAAGTCCGATAAGCGTCGTAAGAAGCGAGACCAATGCGGTCAGGAGCCTCACGAAATCAATCAAATCGGTCATGGGCATCACCTCCCATCAGATGGAGGGCGCTGCCCGGCACATGGAACTGCCGCCAACAGCAACAATTCTATCAAAGCGCAGTTAAATATGCGAATATATGTTCGTGTTTAAAGAAGCTAGTCCCCACTGTGACAAAGGGGCTGTCCCTTTGTCACATTATTCGATGACGGTGCGGGAGTTTTGCTTGCGCATGGTGGCGAGCATGTGTTTGGGGACGGCGTGGACCATGCAGCTGCCGATGGTCGCGCTCGCGGCGGCTTTAGCTGCATCGCTAGCGTTTTTGGTCGCGTAGCTGTGGCGGAAACGCTTGAGCATGGCGATGTCGTTGCCGCCGTCTCCATAGACCGCGACCTCGTCCTCGGCAATACCGTAGTAGCCCGCCAACCAGGCCACGCTCTCGCCCTTGTTGCACGCTACGTCCGTGATCTCGAACATCACCGGATCGAACGGCGCGTTGACCACGCGGTCCGATCGCTCGGCCAAATATGCCTTAAGGTCACGCTCCAGCTCGGGTGAGGTCACGCGACAGTTGATCTTGCACACATCGTGGCGCAGGATGTCGCCAATCGACTGGTCAAAATACTGTTCCTCGTGATACCCGCCACGTGCACGCATACCGCGCATCACAATACGCTTGATGGGGCTGTCCTTTTTAAAGCCCGCCTGATGCATCTCGAACGAACCGCTCGAGTACATGCCATCGGGCGTGGAACAATCAAAGCAAATGTCCGGGAACGCCTTGAGCAGTTCCTCAGTGACCTGCGGATCGATGGTCCAAGTCTTGAGCACCTCGCCATGGCTGTCGCGCACGATGGATCCGTTGGAGCAGCAGGCGTCAAGCGCCAGGCCCGTAAAGCCATGCTCGCCGATCGGCAACGTCGAGCGTCCAGTCGCGGGAACCACATGCAGACCAGCCTCGGTCAGCTCACGAATGGCACGGCGGATGGTCCCATCCGCCTCATGCAGGGCGTTCAGCAGCGTTCCGTCTAAGTCACTCGCGAACATCTTAATCATGAACATGCCTCTCCTTCGTCTGCCCGATATTGTAGACGAAGGAGAGGCATGTCCGAACAATGCCGTCCCGGCGCGGCGTACCACCGCCTTCACAAATTCACGGTGCCCCAGCGCGTTAAGACAATCGCCGCAATCGATTTTTCAGCCGATAAAACAGAGCCGTCGTCAATGTCAGCACCGCCAACATGGCTGCGAATACAATCGCCGGTGTCCATCGATCATATGCAACCCCGTACGTCAATTGGCCGATAGGCGTTGCGCAGGAAAGGACCATGTAAACGACCGAAAGCACTTTTCCGCAGAGCTCAGTCGGCGCTGCCCGCTGAACAAACGCGATGATTTCAACCGACGCAATGGCTGCCCACACCATGACCCATGCCGAACCAACTGCAAACACGACGAACGCACATACATCAGTGCCGCACAGTAGCGCGACATTAATCGGCGCGACTCCAAAACAAATCATCGCAACATATCGACATATGCCATTGAAAGAAAACCGATGCGGCCAAATGCCGACCAAGCCGCTGCCGACGAGGCCACCCAGGCCCATAGCTGCCTCAACTATCCCAACGCAGGACGATTGCATGCCGAGATGCTTTGTAACAATAATGGGAGCGCCAATCGTTAGCCCAACCAACGCAAAGTTCAAAACAGCCGCAAGCAAAATCACAGCGACCAATGATGCATTTTGCAACAGGTACCGAATCGACTCCCGAAAATCGTTTCGGCATGTCGTGCGAGTTGCGCCGTCCTCCATCATTTCAGATGAGGCATTTTGCTTGAGTGCGACCCCAAACAGCAGGGCTGAAATCGCAAACGCCACCGACGCGGTTGTGCAAAGAGCATCGATGCCAAAGCACCCATAGACTGCCGTCCCGACCACAGGACCCAAGATATTGCTCACCATGGTCACCTGTGAAACCAATGCAGTGGCCCGCTCAACCTTCTTTTCACCCGCCATGCGCACCGTCTCAATTTGGAGCATTGGCTTTAACAGCGATTGAGAACCATATTGAACACAAAGTATCGCTACTACGACGACCGCAAGAGGCAACGAGCGCTTCATGGGGATAGACAGCAGTGATGCAGTCATCAGAGCAATACCGAGGGCCACGAGGACCTCGCGCTGTCTTCCCCGATCCGCTAAGATCCCGCCAACCGGAGTTGCAAGTACGCCGGGTATGAACGCCGTCGCCACGACGACGCCATATAACGTTGACGATCCACTGCAATCGAACAAGTAAAGTGGATACGCAAAGCACAGCGCCGACAGCATCGAATACGTGCACAGCTGCGCAACCAGAAGTTCCGCGAGCCTGATTGACCGCACTGTTTTTGATTTCAACGAGACGCCGACGTCTCTCAGCCCAGCCATAAGTCCGCCCCCCATACATACCGCTAGTATGTATTTATCGACTTGAAAAGGGCAGCCGAAGCTGCCCTCTCAAATCAATTACATACCGTCAGTATCTATATTACCACCCGGCACGGTCCCATACGTCCCAAATCCGTGCCGTTGTCTGGAGCACTTCCTCGCCCAAATCGAGTCCCACCGCAGAGGCCATCTGCGCCAAACATTGAGCGCGAGCGAGCATTCGCTCCTTGGGCTCGAGCGGACGGAACAACGGCAGCAGCCAAAGATTCGCCAACAACGATACGGCCTCCGCCGCTTCACGCGGGCATTCGCACGCAATGGAGCCGTCGGCGTTGCCCTCCTCGATCACTGGCAAGAGACAGCCATCGGCCGACTCGTTAAACGAGCCCTGGTACTGCATCGCCAGAAGACGCGAGCTTTTTACCGGATCTGCTGCAGGAAGCATGCGTGCCCATAGCTTAATTTGCGGAACTACGGACTCGGGCGCGTACAGTCGCTTGAGCTTTTGGGCTCCGGTCATATTACCGACGCCAAGCATCGAGCGGCGGTGCTCAACAATCGGAGTCATCGCCCGATCAAACGCGGCGTTGAAAATCTCTTCTTTGCTCTTGAAGTGATGATAGACAGCGCCCTTGGTCATGCCATCGAGGCGGTCGACGATATCTTGAATGCTCGTCCCCTCATAACCCTGTGCGCAGAATAACTCCAGCGCCGCGTCGAGAATCTTCGCGACCGTCTCCTCGGGATATTTATTGCGACCCATAATCCGCCCATCCGCAACGCAAGTCTTGTGCCTCATTGCAGCATTTTAACGTTGCGGATGGTAGGCGGTCGATTCTACACCGCGGCGGGGCCGTGTTCGCCGGTGCGAATGCGGATAACCTCCTCGACCGGCTCGACCCAAATCTTGCCGTCTCCAACGGCACCGGTGCGAGCAGCGTTGCAGATAATCTCGACAATGCCGTCGACATGCTCGTCGGCGCAGATAAGGGTGAACTGCACCTTAGGGATCGTGTTGACAAGCAACTCGTTGCCGCGTACGTATTCCTTCCAGCCATGCTGTGCGCCGCAGCCCTGCACCTGGTTGATGGTCATGCCGCGAACATCAGCAGCAAACAGCGCGTCTTTAAGAACCTCAAGCTTCTCGGCACGAACAATCGCTGTAATCTTCTTCATAGTGAATTCCTCTCTTCAATAAAAGTAATTGATTTACCTTCACATGGCACGGGTTTTCCAGGTGCCCGAGATTGCCTCGAAAGAGGAGCGCCGCGTACTTCGGTACGCAAGCGACGGTTTGAGGGGCAAGGTCGGGTGCCTGGGAAAGCCGTGCCGCTAATCGAGTCCCGAGAAGGAAGGGTATGCGCTCTCGCCGTGCTGACTCGCATCCAGGCCCAGCGCCTCGTCGGCCTCGTCCACGCGCAGGCTACCGTGGAACAGCGCCTTGACCACCGCGGCGATCACCAAGTCGAGCACCAGCACAATAGCGACCGTCACCACAATGCCTAAGATCTGCGAGATGAGCAGTGACACGTCGCCCGTGTAGAACAGGCCGCCCTTACCGGTCCACGAAAGCTCCGGCACGCAGAACAGGCCCGTGAGCACGCCGCCCAAAATGCCGCCGATGCCGTGGCAACCGAACGCGTCGAGCGCATCGTCGTAGCCGAACTTGGTCTTAAGATGGCTGATGGCCAGGTAGCAGACGGGCGATACGATCAGGCCCATAACCAGCGCCGCCCACGGCTCGACAAAGCCCGCGCCCGGCGTGACTACCACAAGGCCCGCGACCAGACCGGTGCTGGCACCCACCAGCGTGGGGCGACCGGTGTGCACGCGCTCGACGGCAAGCCACGAGACCATGCCCGCCGCGCTGGCCGTCACGGTGTTGAGGATGGCGAGCGCCGCCACGGCGTCGGCCTTAAACTCGCTGCCGCCGTTAAATCCAAACCAGCCAAACCAAAGCAGGCCGGCGCCCAGCGCCACAAACGGCACGTTATGCGGACGGTAGCTCATCATGCCAAAGCCGCGACGACGGCCGAGCATTAAGCAGAGAATCAGGCCCGTAAGACCGGACGAAATGTGCACCACGTCGCCGCCGGCAAAGTCGAGCGCTCCGATGATGTCGCCGATAAAGGAGCCATCGCCGCCCCAAACCATGTGGGCGAGCGGCGCGTAAACCACGAGCAGCCAAATGCCCAGGAAAGCCGTCATGGCACCAAACTTAACGCGACCTGCCAGGCTGCCTGTGACGATAGCGGCCGTGATCATGGCAAACGCCATCTGGAAGGCGATGTTGATGATCTGAGGGTAGACGGCACCATCCGTAGCATTGCCCTCGGCCGCCTGCAGCACCTGGTTGAGCACCGGTAGGCACAGCAACTGGTCAAGGCCTCCAATAAACGGGCTGGAACCGTCGCCGCCGTAGGCCAGCGACCAGCCAGCAACAATCCACAGCACACCAACCAGGCCAATGGCGCCAAAGCACATAAGCATGGTGTTGATGACATTTTTGCGCCTGGACAGGCCGCCATAGAAAAACGCCAGACCCGGTGTCATTAAAAACACGAGCATGGTGCAGATGAGCATAAACGTTGTCGATCCCGTATCGTACATTCGCTCCCCCTTGGTCGCATGAACGTTGTCGGCGCTCATGATGCGGCCGAGGGCCAACTGGTGTAGACCAGATACGGCGTTGTTAAACGCTGCGTTGTCGAATGGAAACGGTGCCGCAATCTTGGAAACGGCACGGCAACGGGCGCGAAACGAACGGGAAATACGCGAGCAAGGAAGCCGTGAGCGCGCCCGTCCAGGCTAGCGGCGGAACAGCTCGCGGGCTCGGTCGCGGAGGCCGGTAGCTCGGATGACGCCCTCGTAGCGATTGATGCGCAGACGCGGGAAGGCGTTAAAGAAGCGTAGGTCGCGGCGGCTGAGTGACACACTCGGCACCGGACGGCTCATGCGCTTGCCGGCAAGGCGACGACTGAGCGACGGACGCGGCATGCTCGGCGCGGCATCGGCCACGCGGCGGGCGGCAAGCGCCAGGCCGCGAGCGCCATCCGCGATAAACGTCGGCATCGAAGCCTTCTCGCGCAGGGCATCGAGCGCGGCGTCACCCAGCTCGGCCAGCCACGCGTTAACGGCACGGCTACGGATGTGCGTCTGTGCCACCGAGTCAATCGTAGAATCGGGAATACGTTCGAGCATTGAGTCCGAGGCATCGGCAAGCGACTCATTGATGCGGTCGGCAAGGTCGGCCCGGACGCGCTCCAGCTGATCAGACAGACGCCGCCAGCTCGCCAACGAGCACACCGCGTCGACCATCATCGCGACCGCGACGATAAAGGCGGACAGCCGCACAATCAGCACCGGCAGATGGCCAAGCAGCCCCAGCAATGCCGGCTCCACTAAACGGCAAATGCACAACGCACCCAAGCCAAACGCGCAGGCCCAGTACAGACAGATGCGTCCGTGCAGGTTAAACGGCAGGTGCGAGTAATCCCAAAACCGGGCACCCGTCGTTTTTTCCAACAGCACGCCCACGCTATATTCGATCAGGCTGCATACGAGCGCGGCAGCGACAAACTGGCTCGAGGCATCCGGAATCCCGCGCAGCAAAAGCCAGCATGCTATGCCGCCCGCGCCATAGATGGGGCAGCACGGCCCCAGCAAAAAGCCGCTGTTGGCAAATCGTCCGTGGTTGAGCATGGCGCAGACTGTCGACTCCCATACCCAGCCGCAAAAACCGTAGAAGGCAAACGAGAGTACCAGCGCCGAGAGCGGACAAGCGGCAAGCGTCGCGCCGTCAAATGCCATGCCGATCGCGGTTTCCACCGTCTACCCTCTCCTCTTTTCGCTCGCTTCGCTGTTCACGCCATCGTCAGCCTCGTCCTTGCGCCGCAGACGACCGGCGACCGTCTCGCACAGAGCGCACCATTTATCGGCCAGGCACACAATCCATGCCTCGCGACACGTCGGTGGAACCGGTACCAGCGGAAACATATGGCGCACGATGATATTCCGCTCGCGCGGCGTCAGCTCAAAATCTTCTTCCGCACGCGCCAGGGCAAAAAACGGGTGACGAAAGCCATGCAGTCGATGGCTCGGATCGGGGTCGTGCCAATCATAGAGAAAGTAATCGTGCAGCAGGGCCCCGCGCAACAGCGAGGCACGGTCGACCGAAATGCCAGCACGGCCCAAGCACTCGGCAAAGGACAGACTTGCCCGTGCCACCGAGGTCACATGTGCATAGACCGTCACGTCGCCATGCTGGATAAACTCGCGCGTCAGGTCCAGACGGCCCGCCTGTGCCAGTTGACGGGCAGCATGGTCTACTTCGCACGCGATTTTCTCGGCACGAGCGACATCGGACATGCTGTCTCCTTCCAGCGACTCACGGCGACAAGCCACGGCCTGTGCACAATCGATAAAAACATCATGGAACATATCAGTATGGCATCGGACAAAACGTTTTGCCCCGCCAGTTGGCGAATTACCGCGCCGCCGTCACATATCAAACGCCAAAATGTGCGAGACTGTCTTGTGCAATTGTGCCGGCCGAGGGAGCGCCGGCGCTCGATTCGCATGGAGTAACCCACAACGATGCTGCTTACGCAAACGACAACGCCCGAGGACGTCAAGGCTCTCGACCGCGCCGAGCTTCCGCTGCTCTGCGGCGAGATCCGCCAGGCAATCCTCGAAAGCTCCGCCGCCGTCGGCGGGCACGTTGCCCCCAACCTGGGCGTCGTTGAGCTCACGGTTGCGCTTCATCGTGTGTTTAACTCCCCCATCGACAAGATTGTCTTTGACGTTTCGCACCAGACCTACGCCCACAAGGCGCTGACGGGGCGCGCGTACACTTATATCGATCCGGAGCGTTATGGTGAGGCTTCTGGCTTTGCCAATCCCGACGAGTCCGAGCACGACCTGTTCGCCATGGGCCATACCTCCACGTCGGTGAGCCTGGGCTGCGGCCTGGCGCACGCGCGCGACCTGGCAGGCGACATCTACAACGTCATCACCATCATTGGCGACGGCTCGCTTTCGGGCGGCTTGGCGTTTGAGGGCTTCAACAATGCCGCCGATCTCGACAGCAACCTGATCATCATCGTCAACGATAACGACCAGTCCATCGCCGAAAACCACGGTGGCCTGTATCGCAATCTGGCCGAGCTACGCGCCAGCAACGGCACCTGTGAGCGCAACCTTTTCCGCGCGATGGGGCTCGACTACCGCTATCTGGACGCCGGTAACGATGTGTTGGCCCTCGTCGACGCGCTGCAGGAACTGCGCGATATCGATCATCCCATCGTGCTGCACGTCTCCACCGCCAAGGGCAAGGGCTTTGAGCCAGCCCAGAGCGATCCCGAGCGTTGGCATCACGTAGGCCCCTTTGACATGGCGACCGGCCGCAAGCTCTGCCCGGGCCATCCGAGCGAGCCTGCGCCGCGCACCTATGCCGATATTACGGGCGAGGCCCTGAGCGCTGCCATCGAGCGCGATCCGCAGGTCGTGGGCATCACGGCGGCCACGCCCTACATCATGGGCTTTACACCCGAGCTTCGCGCCGCGGCAGGCAAGCAGTTTGTCGACGTGGGCATTGCCGAGGAACACGCCGTCACCTTTGCCACCGCGCTCGCCAGCGCCGGTGCCAAGCCAGTCTTTGGCGTGTACGGCACGTTTTTGCAGCGTGCCTACGACGAACTGTGGCACGACCTGTGCCTCAACGACGCCCCCGCAACCATCCTGGTATTTGGCGCGTCGATCTTTGGCACCACATCCGAGACGCACCTCTCGTTCTTTGATATTTCCATGCTGGGCGGTCTTCCCAACATGCACTACTTGGCGCCGGCCTGCATGGAGGAATATCTGTCCATGCTGAGCTGGTCGCTCGACCACCGCGAGCATCCCGTAGCGATCCGTGTGCCGGGCATTGGCCTGGTAAGCCGCCCCGATCTGGCGCCTGCCGAGGACGCCGATTACGGCGCCGTTCATTACAACGTGGTGCGCCAGGGTCGCGACGTGGCCGTGCTCGCGCTTGGCGATTTCTTTGAGTTGGGCGAGCGCGTGGCAAACCGCTTGGCTGCCGAGTACGGCATCGAGGCCACGCTCGTCAACCCGCGCTATGCAACTGAGCTCGACCGTGAGTTCCTCGACAGCCTTGCCGCCGAGCATCGCGTTGTCGTCACTCTCGAGGACGGCATCTTGGACGGTGGCTGGGGCGAGCGTGTCGCGTGCTACTTGGCCTGCACACCCGTGCGCACGCGCACCTTCGGCATCGCCAAGGGCTTCCCCGACCGCTACGACCCCAAAGAGTTGCTCGCTCAGAACGGCATGACGGTCGAGAACATGGCCGCCGAAGCTGTAAGGCTACTCAACGAGTAAAAAACCTCCGCAAGGGAAGCACCCCTGCGGAGGTTTTAATTTTCGCGGCGCGATTATCTCAATCTGTAACATCTAGGGCCCGAATTCCCGTCTAACTGTTACAGATCTAGACAAACCGTCTTTGCCCCTGACCTTTGTCTCGATCTGTAACAGTTAGAGACCTTTTGGCCGTCTAACTGTTACAGATCGAGACATTCGAATTCCCCTAAGGAGATAATCTCAATCTGTAACAGTTACTCGGCAAAAATGGCTGCAGATGTTACAGATCGAGACATAACAGCAAGGCATGCCGCTGCATCTGCAAGAACCACCACAAAGGTGCCTGTCCCTTTATGGTAGGTAGAATAACCCATAAGGTAAGTATGTTTCTGAGTTATTTCGTGTTGACCCATTTGAGCGCGATAGGGTATAACTCTACTCAACCGCTAGGGATTTTATTGAGAAAGGTGTTCTACCATGAGCAAGAACCTCTCCCAGCAGGTCGTTCTCGGCCGCCGCGGCTTCGTTGCCGCCACCTTCGCAACCGTCGCCGGCCTTGGTCTTGCCGGCTGCTCCGACACCAGCGCCGAGGCCGACAAGGGTTCCGCCGCCGGCTCTTCCAAGAGCTCCAATGATACCGAGGTTTCCGCCACGCTCGACGCCAAGGCATTCGACAAGCTCGTCAACGACGGCCCCAAGGCCGATGACGACGCCATCGCCGCCAGCACCTGGGCTACGGCCGTCAAGGATGCCGGCGTCTTTACGATCGGTGGCGTCCAGACCTCCACGCTCTTCTCCCTCCTCAACGAGAAGGACGGTCAGACCCGCGGCTTCGACGCCGGTATCGCACAGCTCCTGTCCAACTACATTCTGGGCGAGAACAAGGTCGAGATCACCCAGGTGACCTCTGACACGCGTGAGTCCGTCCTGCAGAACGGCCAGGTCGACGCCGTCTTTGCCACCTACACCATCACTGACGATCGCAAGAAGCTCGTCTCCTTTGCCGGTCCCTATTACTACACGCAGCAGGCCATCCTGGTGCTCGCCGACAACGACGACATCAAGAGCGTCGACGACCTGGCCGACAAGAACGTCGCCGTCCAGTCCGGGTCCAACGGCCCTGCCATCCTGGAGGAGCTCGCTCCCAAGGCCAGCCAGCAGGAGTTCAAGACCGACGAGGAGGCCCGCCAGGCACTCCAGCAGGGTCGCGTTGACGCCTACGTCATCGACAACAACATGCAGCAGAGCGCCCTGGTCCGCGAGCCCGGTAAGTACAAGATTGCCGGCAAGCCCTTCGGCAGCAAGGAGCCCTATGGCATCGGCCTGCCGCTCGATTCCGACGGCGTCGCCTTCGTCAACGACTTTCTTAAGAAGATTGAGGACGACGGCACCTGGACCGAGCTGTGGCAGATCTGCATCGGTGACCGCACGGGCGACACCAATGTTCCCGAGCTGCCCGAGATCGGCGCCTAGGCAACGCGCCTAGTAACGGCCGCAACGAAACCATACGGAAACGCACGGTGCGCTTTATTGCGCTAAACTGTTTCTTCACTGAGTTGTCGGGGCTTCCGTACACACGGGAGCCCCTTTCCTTATCGGCGGGAGGTCCGCATGAGTCTCTCCGAGCTCTGGTCGCTCTATGGCCAGAACTACATTGACGCGCTGCTAGCAACCTGGGGCATGACGCTTGAGTCGTTTGCCATCGCCATGGTGCTGGCCGTCGCCGTCACCGTGATGCGCGTGTCGCCGCTCAAGCCGCTGCGCGTCTTTGGCGACCTGTATGTCCAGGTCTTCCGTAACATCCCCGGCATCGCGCTGCTCATCATCGTCGTCTACGCATTGCCGCCACTCAAGGTCGTTCTGCCCTACCGTACCTGCGTTATCGTCGCCACGGTGTTGCTGGGCTCCGCCTTTGGCTCCGAGAACTTTATGAGCGGCATCAACACCGTCGGTGTCGGCCAGGTGGAAGCCGCCCGCTCGCTGGGCATGAGCTTCAATCGCATCCTTGCCAAGATCGTGATCCCGCAGGCACTGCGCTCGAGCGTGCTGCCCATGACCAACCTCTTTATCGCCGTCATGCTCACCACCGCGCTCGGCAGTCAGGTACCGCTTAAACCGCAGGAGCTCACCGGCGTGGTGAGCTACATCAACACGCGCTCGCTCGGCGGCGTCGCCGCGTTCTTTATCTCGGCGCTCGGCTACCTGGGCACGGCCTTTGTGGTGAGCCACATTGGCAACTACATCGATAAGAAGGTGAGGATCCTCCGATGAGCAAGCATTCCTCCCCCGCGCTCACCATGCGCGATGCGCTCTACGAGGCTCCCGGCCCCAAGATGCGCGCCAAGATTCGCATCGGCACCGCCATCTCGCTTGTTGCCGTCGCCGCGCTCGTCGTCCTCGTGTTGCAGCGCTTTTATGTGACCGGTCAGCTTTCGGTCCACTATTGGTATTTCTTTACGCACCTCACCACCTGGAAGTTCTTGCTTGCCGGCTTTGAGGGCACCGTTAAAGTCGCACTCACCGCCGGCGCCATCGCGCTGGTGCTCGGCCTTGCCCTTATGCTCGGCCGCACGAGCGACATCAAGCCGCTGCAGCTGGTCTGCCGCGTGCTCACCGATTTCTTCCGCGGCGTGCCGAGCCTTCTGTTCATCTACTTCTTCTTTTTGGTACTGCCCCAGTACAAGATCGCGCTGCCGTCGTTTTGGATGCTCACGCTTCCCGTTGCGCTCGCCGCAGCCGGCGTACTTGCCGAGATCTTCCGTGCCGGTGTCAACGCCGTACCGCGCGGCCAGGTCGAGGCTGCCCAGGCGCTCGGCCTCTCCAAAGCTAAAATCACCTTTAAAATCGTATTGCCCCAGGCTATTCGGTTTATCATTCCGTCGTTGATTTCGCAGCTCGTGGTCGTCGTCAAAGACACCACCGTCGCCTACGTGGTGAGCTACCCCGACCTCATGCAAAACGCCCGCGTGCTCATTACCAACTACGACGCCCTCGTGTCGGTCTACCTGGTGATCGCGGTCATCTATATCCTCATCAACGTCGCGATCAACAAGGCCGCCGTCTACGTCTCGCACAAGACCGGCGCGACCATCATCCGCTAACGATTTACCATTTCGAGTCATAAGGAGCCGAGCACCATGGCACAGAGCACCTCTTCCACCGGCAATCAGCCGCTGATCGAGCTCAGACACGTCGATAAGCACTACGGCGATCTGCACGTCCTCAACGACATCAATCTCTCGGTCGACCGTGGCGAGGTCGTCGTCGTGATCGGCCCCTCGGGCTCGGGCAAGTCGACCATGTGCCGCACCATCAACCGCCTGGAAACCATCGACTCGGGCGAGATCCTCATCGAAGGCGAGCCCCTGCCGCAGGAAGGCAAGGATCTTGCCCGCATGCGCGCCGAGTTGGGCATGGTGTTCCAACAGTTCAACCTGTTCGCACATATGACGGTGCTGCAAAACGTCATGCTGGGACCGGTCGATGTGCTGGGCGTCTCCAAGGAGGAGGCTCGTGAGCGCGCCATGGATCTGTTGAGCCGCGTGGGCGTTGCCGAACAGGCCGATAAGGTGCCCGCACAGCTTTCGGGCGGCCAGCAGCAGCGCGTGGCCATCGCCCGTTCTCTTGCCATGCAGCCCAAGGCCATGCTCTTCGATGAGCCCACGAGCGCCCTTGACCCCGAGATGATCAACGAGGTGCTCGAGGTCATGGTCCGTCTAGCCCAGCAGGGCATGACGATGATCGTCATCACGCACGAGATGAACTTCGCCCGCCGCGTTGCCGATCGCGTCGTGTTTATGGCCGACGGCCAGATCGTGGAAACCGGCACACCCGACGAGTTCTTCGACCATCCCCAGACCAAGCGCGCCCAGGACTTCCTCAACTCCATCAAGGGCCACTAACCCCATTGCCACGCGGGGCAAATTCATCAACAGCGTTTGCCCCGCGCCGCCCCTGCGCCATGTCCACCCGGATTCGAAAGCCACGCCCATGATCGGAACCCGCACCTCATCGTCCTACACCCCGCATGTCAACGTCGACCCCGCCGACCGCCCACTCATCCTCGTCGCACCGCGTTGGGAAGAGGCAAAGCCGTTTTTGAGCGAGACGCTCTCCCCCAACGAGGAAATCGCCAGTGTCTTTGTCGATGCCATTCTTGCCGCCGGCGGCCTGCCGCTGCAGGTGTCCATCACCGAGGACATTGAGGTTATCCGTCATTACGTCGACATCGCCGACGGCATCGCCATTCCCGGCGGCCCGGACGTCAACCCCAAGCGCTGGGGCGACGAGCGCCCCTACGACCCCACACTGTGCTGCGAGATTCGCGACCGTTTTGAGTTTAAGCTGGTTAACGAGGTGCTCTGCGCCAAAAAGCCACTCTTTACCACCTGCCGCGGCACGCAGCTGCTCAACGTCGCCACCGGCGGCACCCTGTGCATGGACGTGCCGAGCCTAGGTGCGCGCGAGGGTCGCACGCAGTGGCGCCATACCCACGTGCTCAACGACCCTGTGCATCCTGTCGAGGTCGTGCCGGGCTCGCTGCTGGAGCGCGCGGTTGGCGGGCACAGGTTGATCCAGACCAACTCGGCACATCACTGCTGCGTCGACCGCCTGGGCAAGAGCACGCGCTTGGTCGCCAAGGCAACCGACGGCGTGCCCGAGTGCATCGAGGTCGAGGGCCAGCCGTTCTGCCTGGGCGTGCAATGGCACCCCGAGTACACCTGGCAAACGCTCGAGACCGACTTTAACCTGTGGAAGTCGTTTGTCGAGGCAGCGGCTAAGGTAAAGCAGGCTCGTTAGCTCGCGAACCACATAGGCTAAAGCTACCCATACAGGGGGGGGGACACCAACTACGGTGCCCGCCCCCTGTATTTGATACGCTCGGTATGATCATCCCTCACAAACAATCAAAGAAATCTCGGCCGCAATCGGTCGACGGTAAAGCAGATGGCAAAAACGCTTGCTACGTTTATTAGGCAGTCAATCAAAATCGAAACGCATTGACCGTCCCCCAACGGGGTCACGCCGCAAATCCACATGAGCATCGAGGACGGAAACGGAAGCATGGAATTGGCTCCGACCTGTATGTAGATCGTTACGACGTTGACAAGCAACAGCATGCCAATAGGACCGAAGCCGGATCCAAAATAGGAAACAACGATCACGCAAGAGACCACGTATGCAAGGCAGACCGCACTCGCCAGAAGAAGTCGATCGCAAAACATATTCAGGTTGAAATACTGTTGAGCATCCAAAACGATTGCGCAGTTAAGACAGTACAAAACGACACTTGACAGGATAAACGCGCCCAATAGGGCGAAAGAAGACAGCATCGCTCGCGCAACGGTAACGCACGCCCGCTTCCCTCCCCGAGCCTCCGACAGCCCCCACGGTTCCTCGACAAAGCCCGAACTGACAAAGCGCGGCACAATACAAGCCGCGATGAACGGAAAGAACAATGCATGAGCCAACGGGGCTACGTTGAACAGCAGACCGCGAAAAACCTCTGCATTACCAAATAGAAGGACATCCTCCGCCGATAGCCGAAGCGTCGGGTCTGGGAAGAAGCCCAAGAAACTGTTCTCACGGAGGCTGCAGAACCACATCGGGAAAGAATTAAGCTGCAATACCACCATGCACGCATAAATTACCGGGATTAAGGCGTACGTCCATTTACTCACGTGCTTCAATTCTGAATGGAGGAATCTTTTAATCTGACGAGCCATTGAGCACACCCCCAGCACGAAAGCTCACGAGAGCGTAAATCAATACCGATAAACAGCTGGCTGCCACGCCATAGCCCAGAAGCGCCAGTTGCCCCATATCGCTATACCCAAGGGCGCATCCGACTCCAAGGTACGGCCCAGGAAGGAAGAAGATCCATCGCAAGGATGGTATAGGTGCCTGAAGGAAGGCTCCGTAGAGCGTCAAGCTCATGACAAATCCGATTATTATTGCAGCCCCGCTCAATACAGCGCTGCCTGTAATCCGATAGATGGTCACCGTCTCCAGCGCAACCGATATCACCAATACGGTGTTGACTATCATTGCAGGCAAAAATGCAGCCAGCATGCCATGCGCGTAGCTATGCCCTCCACGTATTATGGCTATTGCAAACAGAAGAAAGCAAAGCGCACTATATGCTGCGCCAATTATTAAAGCAGACGAAAGCGCATGAGCTAGAACCCCATAAAAGCGGGTAAGACCTCTTGCTGAAGAAATTCGGTATCCCTCTTCATAGCCGTGCTCCTGTAAAATCGCCAGGCAAACGATGAGTGGAACGAACAGAGAGGTGCCGGCAAAAGCACTGCGCACAAGGGACTCATCGGGTGCAGAAGGATCGATTACATTCCAGAAGAAACCAATATCCTCCCCAAAAACGCTATTGCCAAAGGCGAGCAACGTTGTTCCGTTTTTTAGAAAGACACCGAAGAGAAGGCCGAACGCCAGCATAAGCGCAAGACCAAGCTTCGCCGGAAACATTCTGTACAAACGCATCATATCTGCCTTTATGGGATGGATCGCCCGCTTCATAGCGAGACCGCCTTCATCAAGCGCCTGTAATACTCTTTTAAGGACGACGCCTCATCCCTTATGATGTCCATCGATTCCTTTTTCAGCAGTTCGCCGTCATGAAGAAACAGGCAGCATGTTGCAACCGATGCCAGCTCATCCAAGTCGTGGCTAGAAATAAGCATGGTTTTGCCCTGTTCTTGATTCAATCGACCGATAAGGGCCCATATACTCTCGATGCCCAACGGATCCAATCCATTTGCCGGCTCATCGAAAATTAGTACGTCGGTATCGCCCAACAAAGCCGTAGCTATATCCAGCCGCCGTTTCATTCCCAGAGAAAAACTGCCCACGCTCTTTTTCTCATCGACGTCCAGCCCGACAAGGCTCAAAACGCGAGGAACCTCACGTTTCTCATCGAGCCCCCATTCCGCACATCGGATCCGAAGATTCTCAGCCGCACTGAGGGATTGGTATGCTCCGCTGGAATCTGGCACATAGCCGACACGCGTCCGCATCAGACTCAGCTCTTTTTTCGACTTGCCTCCAAAGAGCTCCACACTCCCCGACGATGGCCCACAGAGGCCCAGCACTATTTTAATAAGCGTGCTTTTACCCGCCCCGTTTGCACCAACAAGGGCGCAAAGCTCAGACTGACCCACCTCGAAGGAAACGTCATGCAACACACGCCGTTTTCCATAGCGCTTTGACACCTTTGATAGCTTTATCGCTGATGCGTTCATTGGCCTCCCGTTCCGCTTGATAGCAAAACCGCTCATATCGTTCCTTCTTCCCTTTATCGTTTTTCATTGTTGTTATTATTTTTCGATAACTACTATTTGTCAAGATAGTCTAAAAGAAAGAACCCGTGTTAGACACGGGTCCCTTCACGCTGATATTTCGTTTTAGTTGTTCGCCTTAAGCTACTCGTCGCTCAAATCGACAGCGAAGACTGATGTCGGAAGCGATGCCTCATTGCCTCCGCCATCCCGCATCTGCCTCACGGCATTTTTCGCGCGCTCGACAATAAGTTCCTCAAGCTCCCTCTCGCTCACGCGCTGAATAATATCTCCCGGTTGACAATCAAGCTCATCACAGATTTCGAGAAGCGTCTTAAGGCGAATAGCTTTTATTTTTCCGTTTCTTAGCTTTGAAATATTAGCCGGAGTATGCCCCGTCGCCCGAATCAGATCAGCGCTGGTCTTTCCGGTCTTAAGCAGCTGCGTCTCAAGCTCGATGATGAGATAGCTCATGTTTCCTCCTACACAAGCTCGTCAGACTGCTCTTGGAGCAGCGAGGCATAACTCCAGATCGCCGAGATAAACAGACAGACAACTGCGCCGATAACCGACCCCGCATCAAAGGTAGCGCCTTGGCAAATCTCAATAACGAAGGAATGAGGCACGATGTAAAGCTCCAGTCCGCCAATGGTGAGATTGACCGATTCATAGGCACCAACAAACGAAACCACGGCGTTAACAGCAAAGGCAAGCGCGAGAACACGGATAAGCCGCACATGCGCCTTGGTAAAGGGCGAGACGCCCCGAGAGATGTTATGGCTGATTCCGCACAAAACGACAAGCGAAACACCCACGACGAGTGCCAGGCACAGCCCGCTTGGGATAACGATGCTCCCGCCATCGAGAAGCGTCACGACACCGAAAGAATCGACAGAAACAACGTTTGCAACCGCATACCAGATCACGTAAACAACCAACGCGGCAAAAGCGATGAGCATTCCCGCAAAAACGACCGCCATGCAAAAGCCAAGCTTCCTTACAGTCTCGCCCGCCTTGGCCATACGCTGAACGCTGTTGGACATACACTCACCCTCATCGAATCTATCGTTATCGGAATAGTTTATCGAACAACGATATGGATTGCATGTGGGAAGCCCAGCCAGTGCGCATGGGCCATTCACTAATCAGAAGGGGTGAGAGTGGATTTTTGGACATGTATCGAACGAGAGTGGACAATCTCCCACTTTGAGGCCGCCACCGGGCCTAAAACGGGAGATTATCAACTCTCATAGTCATCAAAGCTCGCGAGCTCTTACTCGGCCGCCTCGCGCAAGGCCGACATCGTTGCCGCATATTGCTGCTGCAGCGCATGCATTCCCTCGCGAGCGCCGTCAACGGCATCGGCGCCGCGCAGCGCTTCGGTCACCACGGCCGCCGGCTCGTACAGATTATCGAATCCCAGGTTCTGGCTCACGCCCTTGAGCGTGTGCGCTGCCATAAACGCACTCTTGGCGTCTCCTGCCGCCATGGCAGCCTCCAGCTTGTCCATGCTCTCGTCATCCAAAAACTTGAGGGCAAAGCGGGCAAGCATTTCCTCGCCCATCAGCCGAGCGCACGCATCGTCATAATTAGCGCCGATCTTCTCATACGCCTCACGCATGGAAATCATGGATTAAAAACTCCTTTGGTCAAACTAAATCGTGGGAAACGCGACGACGTCGGCGGGGCGTGCCAACGTCTCGGCAATTTGGTCTTGCACCTCGAGCAGGCAATCGAGCAGCAGCGGGTTAAAGGTGCCGCACTTACCGTCCAGGATCATCTGGATTGCCTCCTCGTGCGGGATAGCGTCCTTGTACACGCGCACACTCGTCAGTGCATCGTACACGTCGGCCACCGAAACTACCTGCGCGGCGATGGGGATATCGTCGCCCTTGAGGCCATCGGGATAACCCTTGCCGTCCCAGCGCTCGTGATGCCAACGCGCAATCTGGTACGCATATTCCATAAGCGTATTGCCGGCGTGATGGCTACCCAGCTCAAGCAGCATATCGGCGCCGATCGTGGTATGCGTCTTCATGATCTCGAACTCCTCGGGCGTAAGGCGTCCGGGCTTGTTGAGAATCGCATCGTCAATCGACATCTTGCCGATATCGTGCAGCGCCGAAGCCAGGGCGATCGTGGAGCGTTCCTCATTGTCGAGGAAGATCGTGCCGCTACGCTGGACCAGACAGCCAAGCAGCGGCTCGGTCAGCTTTTCGATGTTCGTAACGTGCCTGCCGCTCTCGCCGTTGCGAAGCTCCATGACGCCAGCCATGATGTCGATGAGCATGCGACTGTTCTTGACGCGCTCGTTGTACTGCTGGGACAGCAGGCTCGTCAGGCGGCGCTGTTTGGCGTACAGGCGGATGGTGTTGTTTACGCGGCGGCGCACTATACGGGAGTCAAACGGGCGGTTGATATAGTCTGAGGCGCCCAGCTCGTACGCGCGCAGAACCGCATCATCGGAATCTTCGCTCGAAATCATGATGACAGGCAGATTATCGATACCCGATCGGCGCGACAGATCGGCCAGCACCTCAAAGCCGCTTATGCCCGGCATCACAATGTCCAACAGCACGAGCGACAACTCATCGCCATAGCGGTCGACCATGTCGAGCGCCGCACGACCGTTATCGGCCTCGAGGATGCAATGCTCGTCCTTGAGCATCTCGCTGAGAATGGCTCGGTTCATCTCGGAGTCATCGGCGATAAGCACCAAAGGCTTTTCGCTTTGGAAGGCCTCGATGGAATCGGCATCGGTCACGACCGTACCGGCTTTTGCCTTAGCGCGGCTCAGTAACTGAGCAGCGCGGCCAACGCCCTCATCGACCGTCTCGCCATGAATGCGAACGCCACCAACACATGCCGTCAAGCTCACGTACTCATGGCCCGGAATAATCGTGGAATGAACGGCATCGGACACCTGATGCAGGCGACGGGTGAAGTCATCGGAGGGAATATTGGGCATGACAACCACAAACTTGTCGCAGCCATAGCGCACAAGCTCGTCAGTCGAACGAATTCCGCTGCGTATGGCTGTCGCCACAGCACCGAGCGCAAGGTCGCCGGCATGACGGCCACACGTATCGTTGAAGGCCCTAAAATCATCAACGTCGATCATCGCAACGCCGGCATTCATGCGGGCGCTGCGAAGCTTTTCCTCGTAATATCGGCGATTGCGCACGCTCGTCAGCACGTCGGTGTAGACAAGGTCCTCTTCCGCGGCCTCTTGCTCATCAATCGGACGCACCATCAGCAAGACGTGAGGCTCGCCCTCGACCTTCAGAGGGCGTAGACGGGCGCGGTACTCAGTGCCATCATTGAGCAGTTGCTCCGACACCTCATCGGAGTCTGCCAAAGCCTCAAGACTCGACTGACGCAGACAAGGGCAGCGATCGCCGGCGAGCAAGCAGTTAGGCTCGCTCTTAATCTGATCGGCCGACAGCAAACGCACCACGGGGTAGTTCTTCGCGACACGGGCGACCTCAGCGGCAGCCTCCTCGTCGGTTAGATTGACCTCGTGATTATTGAGCATATGGGGCCCTTTCGATAGTTTCGCATGGTAGCGGTGGGTTCCAAATGCTACAAGGGTAACACCTTGTCGATGCAGGTAAGTACGTGAATGCTGTTACATTTTTATGAGTTGGCAGGCGGCGCGATTGAAGTCGCAGACGTGAGGTTTTGAGCACATTTGTTAACACGGCCGAAACGTTTGCGGGTGAAGCCTGCTTTGGCCATTGCGGGTGTTAGAGCCCCAGGATGCCACGGACAGCCCGGGCAGCCGCTGCCGGGCGATCGCGCAGACCGTTATGCGCGCCCGGGATCGTCACGAGAGGGCAATCGAGATATTCGGCAGCCGCTCGCGTGCCAGCCTCGCGGGGCGTGCCAATCGAGAGCTCGCCCAGGAGCACGGCGGCCACCGTTTTTGACGCGCGAACGCTATCCCAATCGGGAACGCAGGTCATAGTAATCCCGTATTCATTGGCCATGAAGCAACGACCATTGCGCAGGGCATGCTTGGCTTCTGCTTCGGTCGTCCCAGGAGCCTCGGGGTCCAAGTCGCCGAGGGCTCCCAAGAAAAGCCGGAGCGCCCTTGAAACCTTTCCAGTCGCAATCATATCGAGCAAAACCGGAGCTGCGCCCATACCGACGCCTTCGGCCGACACAGCCGGCTCATGCAGAATCGTACGGGCGACGAGATGGGGTTCGGTGCGGAGAAGCTCCAGCGCCACCAACGTACCGGCGCTGTGCGCAAGCACATTTGCCGGAGCGCCAACGTGTTCGATCACGGCTTGCAGGTCGGCGGCCTGAGCGGCAAGATCATAGCTGCCGTCTGCCGCATCGCTGCTGCCACCGCAGCCGCGGCGGTCGTAGGCAATTACGCGGTAGTTGCGGCTGAGCTCACAAGCGATACCGTCGAAAAATGTGCCGTCGACACAAGCGCCGTGCACGCACACCAAGGCAGGAGTATCAGGCGACACATCCGGGCCGGCATATTCGCGACAGGCAATCGTGGTGCCCGCATTCTCGACCGTAAAATCCATGTTGTGCCCCCATCATCAACGCTCATCCGGTTGCACGTCAGTGCGGTTGGATGGACCCGTATTGCCTTACGCCTTGTTAACAGATTAACTTTACCCGACCCGAGGCTTTTCATGGCACGGCATAATGAGCGACGTGAAAAAACGAAACTTGTAAAGCAAGAGCCCGCACCTTGCTTTGGAGCCGATGCTATGCTTAGGCACAATTGTCTTGAGGAGCATATGCCTATGTCTACGTTTTTGAATGCAAGCCCCATCTTTGGACCGGTGCGCAGCCGTCGCCTTGGTCTCTCGCTCGGCGTCAACATGATGCCGGCCAGCGGCAAAATCTGCACGTTCGACTGCATTTACTGCGAAAACGGCCTCAACGCCGAACGCCCCTGCCATGAGCCGTACAACACGGCTACCGTGGTACTCGACGCGCTCGAGGCAAAGCTGCGCGAGATGGCAGCCGAGGGCGAGCTCCCCGATGTGATCACCTTCGCAGGCAACGGCGAGCCCACCGCCGCACCGGAGTTTCCGCAGGCCATCGCCGGCGCCGTCGCGCTGCGCGACGAGCTTGCCCCAAACTCCAAGATCGCCGCGCTCTCCAACGGCACGCGCGCCGACCGTCCCGAAGTGCACGACGCGCTCATGATGGTCGACGACAACATTCTTAAGCTCGATACCGTCGACCCGGCGTTTATCCAGCTGCTCGACCAGCCCGTTGGCCCCTACGACGTCGAGCACCAGATCGAAGCGTTCGCGAGCTTTGACGGTCACGTTATTATCCAGACGATCTTTTTGACCGGTGAGTATCAGGGCAAGCCCATCGACAACACCGGCGAGGAGTACGTTGCCCCCTGGCTCGCGGCGCTTGAGCGCATTCGCCCACAAGAAGCAACCATCTACACGGTAGCGCGCGAGACACCGGTCGCCGGCCTTGCCAAGGCAGCACCCGAGGTGCTCGACGCCATTGCCGCGCGCGTGCGCGCCCTCGGCATCCCCTGCCAGGTGAGCTACTAGCGAAACCACGCAGCAGCTAGTGCCCGCCATCCCGCTCCATCAGTTGCGGTGATATAGTTCCTATTTATGCTGTTAAACCGCTTAAATCGGAACTATATCACCGCAACTTTTATGGACGCGTGGGTGGGCTATACTAGCTGCGAATGAAAGGAAGTTAGCCATGTTTGACAATGGACCCGTGCCCGGCCGCAACGACGCCTGCTGGTGCGGCAGCGGCAAAAAATATAAGAAATGCCATAGCGCCTTTGATGAGCGCCTCGAGCGCTTGTGGGAAGAGGGCTGGGAGGTTCTGCCCCGCACGCTCTACAAAACGCCCGCCGACATCGAGGGCATCAAGCGCTCGGCCGCCATCAACGTGGGTGTGCTCGATTACGTAGGCGAACACATCGCCGCGGGCATGACCACCAACCAGATCGACCAGATGATCTACGACTACACCGTCGAGCACGGTGGCACGCCGGCCGACCTCAACTATGAGGGCTACCCCAAGAGCGTTTGCACCTCGATCAACGACGTGGTCTGTCACGGTATCCCCTGCGATACGGACGTGCTGCACGAGGGCGACATCATCAACGTCGACTGCTCCACGATCTTGGACGGCTACTTTAGCGATTCGAGCCGCATGTTCTGCATCGGCGAGGTCTCGGCCGAGCGCCGGCGCCTGGTCGATGTCACCCGCGCCAGCGTGGAGGCGGGCTTGGCAGCCGTCAAGCCATGGCTGCCGCTGTCCGTTATGGCCGAGGCCGTGCAAAAGACGGTCGAGGACGCCGGCTTTAGCGTGGTGCGCGAGTACGGCGGACACGGCATCGGTAAGGAGTTCCACGAGGACCCGTTTGTGGGCTTTACCACCGAGGCACCCGATGTGGACACCATCATGGCTCCGGGCATGGTCTTTACCATCGAGCCCATGGTCAATGCCGGAGCGCCCGACATCAAGATTAGCAAGGGCGACGGTTGGTGCGTGCGCACCAAGGACGGCAGCGATTCGGCCCAGTGCGAGGTACAACTCGTGGTGACCGAGGACGGCTACGAGCTGCTGAGCTGGTAGCCGCGGATGCGCCGGATGCTGACGGGCACGCTCGTCTTGCACCCGGCGTTTTATTTGAACGTTTTGCCTGATACAACCTGCCAAAATAAACCTGTCCCTTTTTGGCAGGTCGAGCGGAAAGGACTGCTTGTGAACATCCTGGTTTTGCTGCCCGTCAACGACCGCCATCGCGCAATTCTTGAGTCGAGCGCTCCGGGCGAGGACTTTATCTACACGAGCTCCGACGCCGCCACGCGCGAGCAGGTCGCCGATGCCGACGTAATCCTGGGCAACATCGACCCTGACATGCTCACGGCATGCGAGCATCTCCAGCTGTTGCAATTGCAGACCGCCGGCTATGACGACTACCTTGCCGCCGGCACCGTGCCGGCCGACGCCAAGCTGTCTTGCTCGATCGGCGCCTACGGTCAGGCCGTAAGCGAGCACATGTTTGCCATGGTGCTGTCAATGATGAAGCACCTGCCCGGCTACCAGGACCTGCAGCGCGAACATCGCTGGGAGGATTTAGGTCCGGTCACCTCGCTCAAAAATGCCAACGTGCTGGTGCTGGGCGCGGGCGATATCGGCGGCCACTTTGCCACGCTCTGCCGCAGCATGGGCGCACATGTCCGCGGCATCAAGCGCCATCCACTCGTCTACCCCATTGTGTTTGAGGACATGGACGGCATGGATGCCCTGCCCGAGCGCCTGGCCGAGGCTGACATCGTCGCATCCTTTATGCCCAGCACACCCGAGACCCGCGGCCTGGCGAACGCCGAGTTCTTCGCCGCGATGAAGCCGGGCGCCTTCTTTGCCAACGGCGGCCGCGGCGACCTTGTGGTCGCCGACGACTTGGTTGCCGCCCTGGAGTCGGGCCATCTCGCCGGCGCCGCGGTCGACGTCACCGACCCCGAGCCGCTGTCTGAGACAAGCCCACTGTGGGATGCACCCAACATGCTCATCACGCCGCACGTCTCAGGTTGGTTCCACCTGGCAGCCACGCTCAACAATGTGGTCGACATCGCCGCGGAGAACCTGCGTCACCTGCAGGCCGGCGAAACCCTGCGTTGCTGGATCGAACACTGATTGTTCCGGCGTTTTACCAAACGCCGGAACCCCTCGACGCTGCGAGCCGCCCAGGGCGACAATTTGTCATTCAAAAGGCAAGGCATGACCAGAAGGTCTATGCCTTGCCTTTTTCATGCCAACTTGTTCGCCCTGGACACCGCTCGCTGACGCTTGCTCAACCTGCGGTGTCTTAACAATTCTGTCCAGCTGTTGACGTTGCGGCATTCGCCCAGATAAAACCTGCCAAAATAAACCTGTCCCTTTTTGGCAGGTTTAGAGCTCCACGCTTTCGGCGCCGTTGATATGGAGGTCACGCTCGTAGAAGGCGGTGAGGGCGCGGATGGCGTACATCACGTCGCGCACGCCGCCGGTCTCGTAGCTCGAGTGCATGGCAAGCTGCGGCAGGCCCACGTCCACGGCATGCATGCTCGCCTGCATATTGGACAGATTGCCGAGCGTGGAGCCGCCCGCCATATCGCTCTTGTTGGCGAAGGCCTGCGTGGGCACGTCGGCGTCGTCGCAAATAGCCTGGAACACCGCGCGGCTAAAGGCATCGGTGCAGTAGTGCTGGTTGGCGGCTTCCTTGATGACGATGCCGCCGTTAAGCACCACCTGGTTGCGGGCATCGCACTTCTCGGCGTGGTTGGGGTGCACGGCATGCGCGTTGTCGCAGCTCACGAGCATCGATGCGGCAAGGGCGCGATGATACGACTCGTCATCAAAGCCCAGCGATCCGTTGATGCGGCGCAGCGCGTCGGCCAAGAACGTCGACATGGCGCCCTGCTTGGTCTCGGAGCCAACCTCCTCGTTATCAAAGCAGCAGAAGACCGAGACGTCATGCGCGTTCTCGGCACCCAAAAATGCCTGTAGCGAGGTATAGGCGCAGGCCAGGTCGTCGAGCTTGGGCGTCGAGATAAACTCGTCGGCCCAGCCCCAAATGCGCGCATCCTGACGATTGACCAGGAACAGATCACGGCCCAGAATCTGCTCGGGCTCAACATCCAGTTCGTCAGCGATCAGGGCATCGAAGTCACCCTGCTTAAGGTCGCCAGCGCTGATGAGCGGGCACAGGTCAACGGCTCGGTTGGGAGCAAAGCCCTCGTTGACGCCACGGTTCATATGGATAGCAAGGCTCGGAATGATAGCGACCTCGCGCTCGGTGGCGAGCAGGCGGCTCTCAATACGGTCGCCTTCGCGCACCAACACGCGGCCCGCAAGCGCCAACGGGCGGTCGAACCAGGTGTAGTCGATCATGCCGCCGTAGGCCTCGGTGTTCA
>CATWID010000005.1 GCA_958350755.1 uncultured Collinsella sp. | reverse complement strand
AAGGGCGGAGGCGGGGCATGCCCCGCCTCTTACACCACATCTCTGTGCGCTACCTGGAGCCGGCTCGAAAAGAGTGATTTTGGGTTGTTTGCTGCGGGTGTGGGCTTGGAAACAACGTTCGGGGTGGCGAGGTGCCCAGAATTCGGTCGCAAGGAGGGCGTTCCTCGGCTGTGTCAGGAGTGTCCCTAGGTGCTGGCACATAAGGAACGTCCCTAACTGCCAGAGGGGGTGCCTGCCGTGGCAGGCACCCCCTCCGGATGTGGGAAGTTTGCGTTGCAGGTTACTTGTCGGTGCCCAGCTTGTGCGGCTTGAGAGCGAGCGCATTGACGAGCGCGTCGGTGGCAGACTTGACGGCTGCCGGCTGCGGATCGTTGACGTGATCCTCGGGATGCACGGGCAGGTCCTTCTTGACTGCATCGTGGATCAAGTTGAGGTACTCAGTCACGCCAGTGGTCGATAGGTGCGTGCCATCGCCATCGAACAGGTCGTTGCGATTGGCGCTGTATCCGAACCAGTCGATAACGCGCACGTTCTTGTAGCGCGTAGCGGCGTTGGCGATGGCCTGGTTGGTAGAGCCAACCCACGGCTGCGGGCTGCGCGTGTTCACAAACACCACAATACGCTTATCTCCTGCATCGGCCATGATGGCGTCGATCTGGTCGTCGGTTACCAAGCCATTGGTTCCCAGTGCAAAGACCACGATCTTGCCGGCAAGGTTCTGTTGGAGATAGCCCTCAAATGTCGCGCGGCCCGCATCAAACTGGCGGCCCTTTTCGGCATCGATATGGCTGTGCGGGAACACGCCGTCAAAGGAATCGACGGCGCGCAGCGACACGGAGTCACCGATCATCAACAGGTCGTAGGAGCCATCGGGGAAGCCGTCGTTGTCCTTGTCGGTGTCGTCGGCTGCCTGTTGGTCCGTTGGCGCGGTGTTCTTGGCTTCCTTGTTGAGGACTTCGGCGCCCTCACCGCTCAGTGCAGACGTCTCGGGCACAAAGACCAGGCCGCCCAGTGCAACGACCAACACGACAGCGCAGGCTGCGCAGACAGGGACGTGCGCGCGTACCCAGTTGGCGGGCGTGGCGGTGCCGTCGCGAAACTCGGATACGGTGCGCCCAAAGGCGCCCTTTCTAAACGGCGTCTCGATAAAGCGATATGAACATTCGGCTACGGCGACCACCAACAACACCTGCAAAATGTACTGCCACCACGGCGTATCGTTGATGTTGGCGACCGGGTTCATGAGCAACAGTAGCGGATAGTGCCACAGGTAGATGCTGTACGAGCGCTTGCCAACCCACACGAGCGGCTCGGCGGACAGTGCGCGGGCAACCATTCCCTGGGGCTGCACGCAGGCCGCGATGACCATGAGCGTGAGGATGGAGCATAGCAGCGTGCCGCCGCGATACTGGAACGCGGTGTAGCCGTTGGTGAGCGCGACCATGGCGGCAAGGCCAACCAGACCCACGACGCCCAACACATCGATGGATGCGGGCGAGGACCAAAAGCGCACGAGGGCGCTCGGCTGTGCCGGGACGGTCTCGGCTGCGTTGTCGGCCTTCTCGCTAGGCTTGCCCTCGGCGTTCTTGCCGTGCTTGGCGGCGCCAGCCAGGCGATTGAGCCCCAAACGATGAGCGAGACACACCGGCGCCAGGTCGCGATCGGGGATAAAGGCCATCCAGGCGCCCAGCAGCAGCGAGAAGACGCGGGTGTCGGTGCCGTAGTACACGCGGCTGGGGTCGGCGGCAGGGTTGTAGAGCACCATCATGGCAAGGGCGGATACCGCTGCGAGTCCCAGGACCACACGGCGCGTGTTGGGTTTGCTCACATGCATGGACACCATGGCAAACAGCAGCGGTGGCCAAACCAGGTAGAACTGTTCCTCGATGGCGAGCGACCAAAAGTGCGTAAGCGGCGAGGGGTCGCCCAGGGCGTTGAAGTACGAGACGTCCTGCATAATCTGCCACCAGTTGTTAAAGAACAGCAGCGACGGCAGAATGTCGGGACGCATCTTGGTGAGCATCACGTGGTTAAAGATGGTGCACAGCGCGCAGGTCACGAACACTACCGTTACCACGGCGGGGACCAGGCGACGGATGCGGCGAATCCAGAAGCTCTTAAGGTCGATGCGACCGGTCTTAGCGACTTCGTTGAGCAGCAAGCGCGTGATCAGATAGCCCGAAAGCACAAAGAAGATCGTGACGCCAAGCAGGCCGCCCTGAGCCCACGTGAGGTTGAGGTGATAGAGCACCACCGCGACGACGGCAAGCGTGCGCAGGCCGTCAAGGGCAGGGATGTAGCGGGACTTGGGGCGAGCAGGCGTCTGCTCCGCGGCGGGAGTGTTGGCGCGGCCCGCGTTGTTGGCAGAAGCGCGATGGGGGCTCGCGGTGCGTCGCGGCTCGTTGGCACGGCGTTCGCCCTTCACGCGTTCGTGCGGCGCCGGCTCGTTGCCCGTGCGGCGTCGACCGCGCGAGCCCGATTGCGAGAATTGTTCCATAAAACATCATCCAATGACGAGAATAATCAGCACGTATTCATTGTAGCTGCCTGCCCCTGTGAATGCTTGCTGCTGGCGTAAGCTCAAGCGCGCGTCCACATCAAAGTGGACTAAAGTTATAGGGGGTGCGAGAGTGCACAATCGTTGGTCGACGGTGGGCGCAAAGCCTGAAGACGAGGAGGTTTCCATGGCGGATCACAGCATCGTTGCGGTGTTCGGCAGCATGAACATGGACCTTTCGGTGGCGTGCGAGCGCATGCCGCGTGCGGGCGAGACAGTCGGTGGCAGCGGTTTTATCACCAACGCTGGTGGCAAGGGCGCTAACCAGGCCGTCGCTGCTGCGCGCATGGGTGCGCGCACGTGCATGATTGGCGCTGTTGGGCGCGATACCTTTGGCGATGCGCTTGTGGCAGGGCTCCAGGATGCCGGCGTGGGCGTTGAGTTTGTGGCGCGTCGCGATGACGTGGAGACCGGTACCGCGACTATCATTCGCTGCGAGAGCGACAACCGCATCGTGCTGTCGCCGGGCGCCAACCATGCGCTTGCGGGCGAGGACGTTGCCCGTGCACTGAGGCGCTTGGTGGCCGACGAGCTCGACGGCGATGCCAGCGAGTTTGCCCCGGCTGCCGGAAGCGTCTTTATCGCCCAGGGCGAATGTGACCTTGCAGCGACGGCCGAGGCGCTTGCTTGCGCTCACGAGCTGGGGTTCTATACGGTCTTTAACCCTGCGCCCGCCTGCGATTTGCCGGCAGGAGCGTGGCCTGCGGTCGACTTGGTCTGCCCCAACGAGACCGAGTGCCAGATGCTGACGGGCATTCTGCCCACAGATGATGCGAGTTGCGTCGCCGCGCTCAATGCGCTGCTCGACAAGGGCGCCGGCGCCGCGGTCATCACGCTGGGCGGCGCCGGCTCGGTTACGCTCGGCGATGGCGGTGAGCCGCTGCGCATGCCGGCGCTTTCGAGCGCGGTGGTCGATACGACGGCCGCGGGCGATACGTTTATTGGTGCGCTTGCTGCAGCTCGTCTGGAGGGTCTGCCGCTCTTTGAGTGCATGGCCGCGGGTGCTCGCGCCTCGGCGGTGACGGTATCGCGCCTGGGCGCTCAGCAATCAATTCCCACGCGTGCGGAAGTCGAGCACAAGTTTGGTTTAGACGGTTTGGATGTAGACGGAGAAGCGGAGTAGAACAATGGCAACCAAGAAGCTGATCCTTGATCTGGATATGGGTGTGGATGATGCGATGGCGCTCGCCTATGCCATCGCGAGCCCCGAGGTGGAGCTCGTCGGCATCACCACGTGCTTTGGCAACGTGCGCGTCGAGCAGTCGGCGCACAACTGCTTGGCGGTGCTCGACCTGTTGGGTCGTCCCGAGGTGCCGGTGTACCTGGGCGCCGATCGTCCCGTGAAAGCGACCGAACCCTACACGCCGCCGGCGTCCACCACGCTTATCCACGGCAAGAACGGCATTGGCGGCGCAAGCGTGCCCGCCTCGCCGTACGAGCCGGTGGGCGCGACGTCGGCCGATGGCAATGCGGCGGTCGATTACCTGATTGATGCCGCGCGTACCTATGGTCCCGATCTGGCCTACGTTGCGACCGGCCCGCTCACCAATCTGGCGCTTGCCCTGGAGCGCGATGCGGCGGCGATGATGTCCATCGGCCGCGTGGTCGTGATGGGCGGTGCGCTTACCGTGCCCGGCAACGTGAGCGCGGGCGCCGAGGCCAACATGGCGGGCGACCCCGAGGCTGCCGACGCCGTGTTGCGCTCGGGCCGCAAGCTCACCATGGTGGGCTTGGATGTGACGCACCGCGTGGTGCTCACGCGCCGCGACGTTGCCGGCTGGACGGGCTCGGGCACTATGGCTGGCTGCGCGTTTGCGAGCATGGTCGAGCACTATATCGGTTCGTACGAAATGAACGCGCCCTACCTGGGCGGCTGCGCGCTGCACGATCCGCTGGCGGTTGCCGTGGCGATTGATCCCACGCTCGTGGGTGCGCTCGGCTGTAACCTGCGTGTCGACCTGCTGGGCGAGTATCGCGGCCGCACCATCTGCGACGAGCACCGTCTGTCCGATCCAGATAAGAGCGCGCTCGTGGCGCTCACCGTGGACGCCCCACGTTTCCTCGCGGAGTTTAAGGCACGCATGGCTCGCATCCTTGGCTAAACGGTTTCTGTGCCCCGTTCCAGATTAGCTACCGAGTAAATACGCCCGTTGGGGGAATAGTCGCGTCGCTTCGCTTGACAACAGGCTAAACTAGCTATTAAACATTTACTATTCTGTTTAGATTGAATTTGCGGTCGTTTAGTTGTCGAGTCACGGGGCGGTCAGGCCACGATGCTCGACCGCGACCGTTACTAGGGGGAACAATGGCCAAAGCAAGTGTTCGCGAGATCAGCCGCATCACCGGTTTTTCGCCTGCGACCGTGTCCAACGCGCTCAACCGCAAGCGCAGCGTGAGCGAGGAGACCGCCAAAGTCATCCTGGAGTGCGCGCAGTCGCTCGGCTATCAGCAGTCGACGCAGCTCGAGAGCATCCAGTTTGTGCTCGCGCGCAAGACGGGCGCCATCCTGGACGAGAGCACCTTCCACCCCGCGGTCATCGAGGGCGTGGAGCGCCAGGCGCGTCGCCACGGCATGAGCACGAGCTTTGTCTCGCTCGACTTTAGCGACCTAGACGCCGTGCGTCCGCAGGTCGAGGGCCTGATCGCCGACCCGTCTGCCGCCATCGTGCTGATGGGCACCGAGTTGGGCGAGGAGGACTACGCCCTGTTCGCTAACGCCGCCGCCCACCTGATTGTGCTCGATGGCTGGAGCGACCGCCAGTACTTCGATGCCGTGGTCATTGCCAATACCGATTCGGTGCTGCGTGCCGTGGACTACCTTATCGAGAAAGGTCACAAGCAAATCGGCTATCTGGCGGGCGACCTTCGTATCCGCAACTTTAAGGACCGCGAGCGCGGCTATCGCCAAGCGCTTGAGGATGCGGACCTCGAGGCCAATCCGGCATGGCGCGTCACGCTGGGCACCACGCTCGAGGGCGCTTATCGCGACATGGGCGCGTGGCTCGACAATGCCTCGCACGACGACCTGCCGACGGCTTTCTTTGCCGAGAACGACGTGCTCGCCGTGGGTGCCATGCGCGCGTTCAACGAGCACGGCATTCGCGTGCCCGAGGATGTCTCGATCATCGGCTTTGACGACCTATCTCTTGGCGCTTTTTCCAACCCGCCGCTCACCACGGTGCATGTTCCCAAGCACGAGGTGGGTGAGATCGCGGTGCGCCGCCTGGTGGGCAACATCCGCAATCCCAAGAGCTACACCTGCAAAACGGCTGTGTCGACCTATTTTGTCGAGCGCCAGAGCGTGCGCGAAATCTAGGCGGAGACGGCATCGCCTGCAGCGTGCCAAAGCTCGCTAGGGCAGTAAACATAGCGCTATTCAAAAGAGGGTCCTTCGGGGCCCTCTTTTTGTTGCCCTTGTATGTTCAGATTGTTTACATACCGTTTAGGCTGATTTCTCTACCGTTTACGAGACTTTCGCGCTAAACTTTTAAACAAAAGAGTAAAACATTTAGTAAACAGAACAAAACGAAACATGCGTCTGTTTACTGAACATGTGACTAGGGGAGGACGTACATGGACAAGATCAAGCTCGGCTTTGTGCCCACGCGCCGCAGTATCTTTAGCGCGCCGGACGCGATCAAGTATCGCGGTCTGACGGCTGATCGCCTGCGCGAGATCGGCGTCGAGATTGTGGATATCGACGACATCAACGACGAGGGCCTGCTGTTCGACGACAGCCATATCGCGCCTATCGTCGAGAAGTTCCGCGCCGAGGGCGTCGACGGCATCATGCTCTGCCACGCCAACTTTGGTACCGAGTATGTCTGCGCCCGCCTTGCCCGCGAGCTCGGTTTGCCCGTGCTGCTGTGGGGGCCGCGCGACGAGCGCCCCGAGCCCGACGGCACCCGTCTGCGTGATAGCCAGTGCGGTCTGTTCGCCACCGGCAAGGTCCTGCGCCGCTTCCAGGTTCCCTTCACCTACATGACCAACTGCCGTCTGACCGATCCCGAGTTCGAGCGCGGCGTCTGGGACTTTTTGGCCGTGTGCAACGTGGTCAAGACCTTCAAGCACACCCGCATCCTGCAGATGGCCACCCGTCCGTTCGATTTCTGGTCGACCATGTGCAACGAGGGCGAGCTGCTCGAGAAGTTCAACATCCAGCTTTCGCCCATCCCCATGACCGAGCTTGTCCAGGCCGTGCGCGACGCCCAGGCTGACGAGCAGGCCATGGCAGCCATGCTCGCCCACATTGGTGACAGCTTTGAGATCTGCATCCCCGAGGACAAGGTTCCTGCGGTCGCAGGACTCGCCATTGCCATGAAGCGCTTGGTCGAGAAGTACGGCTGCAACGCCGGCGCCATCCAGTGCTGGAACGCCCTGCAGGACGAGTTGGGCATTATGCCCTGCGCCGCCAACGCAATCCTCAACGAGATGGGCATCCCTATCGTATGCGAGACCGATATTCACGGCGCCATCACCGCGCTGATGGTCGAGGCCGCCGACCTGGGCCGTCACCGCGGCATGTTCGCCGACTGGACCGTGCGCCATCCCGATAACGAGAACGGCGAGCTGCTGCAGCACTGCGGCCCCTGGCCCTGCAGCTGCGCGGCCGTCAAGCCCAAGCTCACCTATCCGCTGGCGTTCGATCATCCCGGCGCGCTGACGGCCGAGGCCAAGCACGGCGACCTCACCCTTGCCCGCTTTGACGGCGACAACGGCGAGTACTCGCTGCTGCTGGGCAACGCCCGCGGCATCGACGGCCCGGCCGGTATGGGCACCTACCTGTGGGTCGAGGTCGACAACCTCAAGCGCCTCGAGGCCAAGATCGTCGAGGGCCCCTACATCCACCACTGCGTCGCCATTCACGCCAACGTGGTGCCGGTGCTCTACGAGGCGTGCAAGTACATCGGCATTGCCCCTGATCTTTACGACCCCATCGAAGAAGACGTCAAAGCCTACCTGCGAGGAGAGTAGAAATGGCAACTATCGAAGAGCTTGAATCCCTGCGTTGGGACCTTCGCCGCGATTGCGTCGATATCATCATGGCTGGCGCCGGCGGCCACATCGGCGGCGACATGTCGGTCATCGATGCGCTGATGACCCTCTATGCCAACCACCTCAACGTTTCACCCGAGACCGTCGACGATCCCAACCGCGATCGCTTCGTGCTCTCCAAGGGCCACGCCATGGAGGCCTACTACGCGGTGCTCTGCCACGAGGGCTATCTGGACCTCGACGACGTCAAGGCCCGCTTCTCTAAGTTCGGCAGCCCCTACATCGGCCACCCCAACAACAAGCTCAAGGGCATCGAGATGAACTCGGGCTCGCTGGGTCATGGCCTGCCCGTGGCCGTCGGGATGGCGCTTGCCGGCAAGATGGATGGCCGCGACTACCGCGTCTACACCATCATGGGCGACGGCGAGCTTGCCGAGGGCTCGGTCTGGGAGGGCGCCATGAGCGGCGGCAACTACCAGCTCGATAACCTGTGCGCGCTCGTGGACCGCAACCGCCTGCAGATCAGCGGCAGCACCGAGGACGTCATGAAGCAGGATTCGCAGGAGGAGCGCTGGGCCGCCTTCGGTTGGAACGTGCTGTCCATTCCGGGCAACGACGTCCAGGCCATCGACGCCGCGCTGACGCTGGCCGCCGAGACCAAGGGTAAGCCCACGGTCATCATCCTCAACACAGTGAAGGGCTATGGCTCGCCCGTTATGGAGGACAAGGCCGCCTGGCATCATCACCTGCCCAACGACGAGGAATATGCCCAGATCATCGCCGATTTCGCTGCCCATAAGGAGGCCATCAATGGCTAACAAGATCGCCAACCGCAAGGTTATCTGCGACACGCTGCTCGAGGCCGCCGCAACCGACAAGGACATCGTCGTCCTGTGCTCCGACTCCCGCGGCTCCGCGTCGCTCACGCCGTTCTTCGATCAGTATCCCCAGCAGTCCGTCGAGGTCGGCATCGCCGAGCAGGACCTGGTGAGCATCGCCGCCGGTATGGCCTCGTGCGGCAAGAAGGCCTGGGCCGCCTCGCCGGCGTCCTTTGTGACCACGCGCTCGTATGAGCAGTGCAAGGTCGACGTTTCGTACTCCAACACCAACGTCAAGCTCATCGGCATCTCGGGCGGCGTGTCCTATGGCGCCTTGGGCATGAGCCATCACTCCGCACAGGATATCGCCGCCATGAGCGCGATTCCCAACATGCGCGTGTATCTGCCGAGCGATCGCTTCCAGACCGCCGAGCTCGTGCGTGCCCTGGTCGCCGACAACAAGCCGGCCTACATCCGTGTGGGCCGCAACCCGGTGGAGGACGTGTACACCGAGGACGAGTGCCCGTTCCAGATGGATCGCGCCACTTGGGTGCGTCGCGGCGCCGATGTGACGATTGTCGCCACCGGCGAGATGGTCCGCCATGCCGTGGACGCCGCCGATCTGCTGGCCGAGCAGGGCATCTCGGCAACGGTGCTCGACATGTACTGCGTCAAACCGCTCGACGCTGAGGCCGTGATCGAGGCCGCCGACGCCACGCGCGCCGTCGTGACGGTCGAAGAGCACAGCCCCTTCGGCGGCCTGGGTTCCATGGTCGCGCAGGTCGTGGGCGAGCATTGCCCGCGTCCGGTCAAATGCCTGAGCCTGCCCGACGCACCGGTCATCACCGGCACGAGCCCCGAGGTCTTTGCGCACTACGGCCTGACGGGTGCCGGAATCGCCAAGACGGTCGCCGAGTTCCTTGGCAACTAGTAGAAACAAACGCTGCGCGGCCGCCAAGCACCGCACCTTGCCGTTCAAACCGTCGCTTGCGTACACAGAGTACGCGGCGCTCTTCTTTCACGGCAATCTGCGGCACTTGACGGCCGCTCGCTCCTTGTCCGTCGGGTTTTAGTTTTTGAATCGACGGGGGAGACAGGAGAGTACATGAGCAAATACATCATCGGAATCGATCAGTCCACACAGGGTACTAAGGCGCTGCTGGTGGACGAGGGCGGCCATCTGATCCATCGCGCCGACCGCTCGCATCGCCAGATTGTCAACGAGGCCGGCTGGGTGAGCCATGATCCAGCCGAGATCGCCGCCAACGTGCTGGCCGTGGCGCGCGCCGTGGTGGAGGAGACCGGGGTCGATCCGGCCGACGTCGCCGGCATCGGCATCTCCAACCAGCGCGAGACTACCGTTGCCTGGAATCGCACGACGGGCGAGCCGCTGTGCGATGCCGTGGTGTGGCAGTGCGCCCGCGCCCGCGAGCTGTGCGACGAGCTGGCTGCGCGCGAAGGCGTGGCCGAGCTGGTGCGTGACACGACGGGTCTGGTGCTCTCGCCCTACTATCCGGCGGGCAAGATGGCCTGGATCCTCGCGAACGTTCCCGCGGCTGCCGAGGCCGCGGCGGCGGGCGAGCTGTGCCTGGGCACCATCGATGCCTGGGTGGTCTGGACGCTCACGGGCGGCGCGGAGTTCCGCTGCGACTGGTCCAATGCCAGCCGCACGCAGCTTTTTGACCTGCGCCGTGGCTGCTGGAGCGAGCCGGTGTGCGAGGCCTTTGGTGTCAATCCGGCGTGTCTGCCGCAGGTGACCGATTCCGATGGCCTGTTCGGTACAACGGACCTGGGCGGCTTTTTGCCGGCGCCCGTGCCCATTCACGGCGTGCTCGGCGACAGCCATGCCGCCTTGTTTGCCCAGGGCTGCCATAGCCGCGGCATGGCCAAGGCGACCTATGGCACCGGAAGCTCGGTCATGATGAACGTCGGCGACGAGTTCGTCGCCAGCTCGCATGGGCTTTCGAGCTCGCTCGCATGGCGTATGGACGGTGTGACCGAGTATGTGCTCGAGGGCAACGTGAGCTACGCCGGCGCCGTCAAGACGTGGCTGCGCGACGACCTGGAGCTCATCAACAATCCCGAGGAAGTCACCGACCTGTGCTATGCCGCCAACCCGGCGAGCCGCGTCTACTTTGTGCCGGCGTTCACTGGCCTGGGCGCGCCGCACTGGGCGAGCGACGCCGAGGGCTGCGTCTTTGGCATGACACGCACCACGGGCCGCGCGGAGTTCGTGAAGGCCGCCGATGAGTCGATCGCCTATCAGATCTTCGACGTCATCGATGCGATGGTCGAGGATTCGGGCGCGGCGCTGGCCGAGCTTCGTGTTGACGGCGGTCCCACGCGCGACGCGTACCTGATGCAGTTTGAGAGCGACCTGGTCGGCTCGCCCATCCGCATTGCGAGCAACGACGAGATGAGCGGTCTGGGTGCGGCTTGGGCCTGCGGCATTGCGCTGGGCATGTACACGCGCGATGTCGTTGACGTCTACGGCGCCCGCGGCATCGTGGAGCCTGCCATGCCTGCCGACGAGCGAGCCAAAAAGATCGCCGGCTGGCGTCACGCCGTCGACGCGACCATCGCTTACACTGCCTAGGCGGCTGCGCGGCGCCCGCAGGCTATTCCCGGGCAGCTCATTTGGGACGGGGCTTTTTTGACTGGTATGATTGGTGCGACCATTCGAACCAGCTAAAAGAGCCCCGTCCCAAATTGACTACCGAGAGGAACTGCCATGGAGCGCATTGCAAGTTTTTCCGTTGACCATCTGCTGCTTGAGCCCGGCGTGTATGTGAGCCGCATCGACCGCGATCCGGCGACCGGCGCCGCCGTCACCACCTTTGACCTGCGCCTGACCACGCCCAACAAGGAGCCAGTCATGAACACGGCCGAGTGCCACACCATTGAGCATCTGGGCGCCACCTTCCTTCGCAACCATGCCGAGTGGTCGAGCCGTATCGTCTACTTTGGGCCCATGGGCTGCCGCACGGGCTTTTACCTCGTCGTTTTTGGTGAGCTGACGAGCGAGGAAATCTTGCCGCTTGTGCGTGAGCTGTTCGAGTTTGTTGCTGGCTTTGAGGGCGATATCCCCGGCGCTGCTCCCGAGGAGTGCGGCAACTACCTGGACCAGAACCTCCCCATGGCCAACTGGCTTGCGCGTCGTTATCTCGACCGCGACCTGGCCGATATCGACGAGAAGCACCTGCACTATCAGCAGGCATAGGGCCGCCCTCTGCCTCCAAACCGTTCACACGGAGATATCGACCGTTTAACTGTTTAGAAGTGTTTATTCGAGGTCATTAGCACTAGCTCGCTTAAACTAGTCCTCAGAGTGATATTCAGGCAAGGCTCCTGAAGCAGCATCTGTCGACATTGATTGTCGGATTCTGCTTCGGGAGCCTTGTTCTGTTTAGGGGGGGGACACATGGAAATTGTTAAACGAATTAATACCAGCGCTGTCCTCTGCGTCGATGGAAATGGCAGACAGTTGGTTGCATTCGGCCGTGGTCTGGGGTTTAAGAATGTCGGAGACGAGGTCCCTCTTTCGGAGATTCAACGAACGTTTTATAACGTTAGCTCTCGCTACATCGCTCTCGTTGACGAGGTCCCCGACGAGCTTCTCGAGCTTACCTCGGATGTTATTGATATGTCGACAGGTTTGCTGTCTTATGAGGTGAGCCCTAATTTGCCGTTTATCCTTGCGGACCATATCGCGTATGCGGTTAAGCGCAAAGAGCAAAATATCGTTGTCCGCATGCCTTTATCGTTTGATGTCCGCCAACAATATCCCGTCGAATTTAGAATCGGCGAGTATGCACTTAAGATAATCAGGAAACGTCTTAACGTTAGGCTTCCAGCTCATGAGGCAGTTGGAATTGCCATGGCGTTTATCAATAACATGGCCGATTCGGACTCATGCGAAGTAGTTAAAGAGTTTAGCGCGGATATCTACGATCGTGTTCTGGAGGAGTCAACCGTTGCTGTTGAAAATCGGCTTGGCATTCAAGTTGATCGGGAAGGTTTCGATTACGCAAGGTTCGCAACCCATCTTCAGTACTTATTCAATAGGTTGAACTCTGGCGAAAGCATCGTGAGCGACAACCGCAAGATGTACCTCTCGCTCAAAAAAGAATATCCGGTGGCATCAATGTGCGCCGATGATATTGCTTCTGTTCTCAGCCGACTGACGGGGCGGGAACTTATAGACGAAGAAAGACTCTACCTCATGATGCACATCAATCGAATTGCATCGAAAACAAGGTAATTAGTTGGCAAAGGCGCGCGCTTTGCTGATGGTTACATATAAAACTCAACATGGGAGAAATGGTATTTATGGCAGATACAACCAAGCTCGCTGCCGAGATTCTCGAGATGGTGGGCGGCGCAGACAACGTTACATTTGTAGCTCACTGCATGACTCGTTTAAGGTTCAACCTTAAGGACGAAAGCATCGTAGACGATGCAAAAGTCAAGGCGATTGATGGCGTGATCGACATTCGCCATTCCGCGGGGCAATATCAGGTGATTGTGGGACCTAAGGTCGATAAGGTCTATGAAATCGTTGCCAAGGAAACCGGGATTGATGCCGGAGATTCCGAGGCAAGCGAAGGAGAGACTAAGGGCTTTCTGGGGAAGCTAATGAAGCTCATCAGCGGCATCATGATGCCCGTTCTTCCTGCCTTGATCGCATGCGGAATGATAAACGCCGTCCTTAGTATTCTGACGACGGCGGGTGCTGTTTCCGCCGAGAGCGGAATATACACTCTGCTGTACGGCATGGGAAATGCCTGCATGTATTTTCTGCCCGTTCTTGTCGGATCATCTGCTGCTCAGTTCTTTGGAACCGATCGATATATCGGTGCGGTACTCGGTGCAATCCTGATTTATCCGACTTTCGTTGCTGCGGCCGGAGCGGGCGATGCGCTGGATTTGCTCGGCATGAAGTTCACAATGGTGAGCTATTCCTCCACGGTGTTTCCTGCTATCGTGGCGGCTTGGTTCGCATCCGTTCTTAATAAGTGGCTGCGGGCGGTTCTTCCCGATGTTGTGGCATTTGCGCTCGTCCCGTTCCTGACGGTTGCTGTTGCCGCCCCCGTCTCGCTCCTTGTGATCGGCCCCGTTATTCAGCAGGCGAGCTCTTTGCTTGCGACTGCAGTGCTGGCGGTCTATCAGTTCAGCCCCGTCCTTTGCGGCGTTATTCTCGGGCCGATATTCGGTCTCGTTATGATCCCCCTTGGACTCCATTGGGCCCTGATCGTGCTTTCCATCAACAATATTATGACCGTCGGCTCCGATCCTATCCTTGGACTTCTCTGCTGCAGCATGGGTGTTGTCGGCGCTTGTTTGGCGTTTGCCCTCCGCTCGAAGGACCCGAGTGAAAAGAGTCTTGGGTTCAGCTGTGCCATTACGGGCTTTTTCGGGATTACGGAACCGGCGCTGTACGGCATCATCTTGGAGCACAAGAAGATCATTATCGCTTCCATGGTCGCCGGAGCAATCAGTGCTGTTATCCCGGCGATTTTCAACACCTGTACGTTCGTTATGACGTCGAGCGGCATTTTTAGCTTCCCCGGTTATATGGATCCTTCTGGTGATATGAGCAGCCTCATCGGCGCAATTCTTTGCAATGTCGTCGGTTTAATTCTTAACTTCGTTCTCGTTTACATCCTGTATCGCCCTGATGAAGAGGCAGTAGTGGAGTAGACAATTATTTGGGATGTAAGCTGCCGAAAACCCCGCGGCAGATTGCATGTGGTGGGCTTGCCGTTGATTCACGCGAGCCCACCCTCATTTTTGGAGTGACTAGCTATGACAATTACAGCCGATATGACGTTTGGCGAAATCGCGCTCCTTCCTGAGTTCGCTGGCTTTGGCGAGCACCTTATGCTTTGCCGGCCTTCAACTTGGGAGCGCATGTGGAATAAACCCATCGTGTCTCATATGAATTCTGATGCTAATCCATATGAAACTACTCGCGTTTTGCGTGGATTGAATCGGATTGTCGAGCTCGTGGATGACGGGAGGCAAGTTGCCTACGATATATGGGATGAAGCCGACTGCATCCGTGATCCGACTCGACGCAACACGAAACTGTTCTTCTTTCCCGGGAGACCCGGGGCTCCCTTTATCATTGCGGTTTCGGGCGGAGGTTATCAGAGCGTTTGTCATCAAATGGAAGGCTTTCCCGTTGCCCCCGAGCTCAACGATGCGGGCTATAACGTGTTCGTGCTGTCATACAGGGTGAGGGTCGAGCCTTTGATGCCGCGTCCAATCGACGATTTAAATCGAGCTGTCCGTTTTGTCTTCGAGAATTCAGCGAAATTTAATGTCGCAAAAAGTTATGCAGTTATCGGCTTTTCTGCTGGTGCGCATTTAACTGCCGAGTGGGGGACGGACAACAAGGGATTTGCGTCCTACGGATGCGAGGCACCCAAAGCCTTGGTCCTGTGTTATGCACCGATTGATCTTCGTGGCTTTGAGAACGCATCAGACAATAGATTTCTTGATTCGGTGTGCGGCGGGGCTGGTCGCGACTCGCTCGATGATTTCTGTATTAATCAGCATGTGTGGGGGCAGTATCCTCCGACATATCTTTGGCAATGCGCTGACGATGATATTGTATCGCCCGACAATTATGAAAAGATGGTCGATGCTCTGGATGCAGCTGGAGTACACCATGAGGGAGTCATGTATTCAGAAGGGGGGCACGCATTGATGAAGCCCCATGCGCCGGAGACCGACTACTGGTGTATGAGCGTTATTGAGTTTCTTAAAGATTATCTCGACTAGGAAGCTGCATGTCGCTTTTTGAGCGGGTGATTTCGTCATGCAATGTTTTCGGTATTGATCGTGGTCGTGGATGAATGATGTTCTAGAATGTTCATACTGTCACATAAACGAACAGGAGCGAACATGCATATCTACTCTGTATCAGATCCCGAGTTCAAATCCTATGGTCGCGTGTGGGACGACGTGCCGTCCAACCTGACCGCCCCGCTTGTCGAGGCGCTTGCGGCTACTCCCATTCCCGAGGGCACCAAGTACGTGGCCTCCGCACCCGAGCTCGAGCAGGTTGAGGGTGTCGACACGCTCGGCCTGCTCATGTACGGCGGCCGTCCGTTCCAGCCGGGCTGGTGCAACGGCCACAACACGCGCCTCAACTGTCTGGAGTATCACCGTGCCAGTGAGTTTAATTTGGGTGCGCGCGACTTTATTCTGCTGCTGGCCAAGCGCGAGCAAATTGTCGACGGCAAGCTCGACACCGCTCAGGTCAAGGCCTTTCGCGCGCCCGCCGGCACGCTCGTCGAGGTTTACGCCACCACGCTTCACTACACGCCCTGCATGGTCGACGACGGCGGCTTTCAGGTGATGGTGGCGCTGCCGGCGGGCACCAACGGCCCGCGCCCCGAGGCTGCAGCCGACATGCCTGCCGCCGGTGACAGCTACTGCTACTGGAAGGCCGACAAGTGGGTCCTCTGCCACGCCGACAGCCCCAAGGCGGCCGAGGGCGGTTACGTGGGCCTCATCGGCAAAAACCTCGACATCACCTGCGACTAGGGGCTTCCTGTTTGTCTCGATCTGTAACATCTAGCGGGCTAAATCGTCTCTACCTGTTACAGATTTAGACAAACTGCGGGGGGCTGCCCGAAAATCTCGATCTGTAACACCAAGCCCGGTTTTGGCTGCCTACCTGTTACAGATCGAGACAAACCGTCCCCAACCACCACAAAGGTGCCTGTCCCCTTTGTGGTGGTGTGGGGCGGCGGTATCAGAAAGTGTCAGACGGGGGCGGCTGCGGGGCGCCTGTGCGCGAAAAGAAGTGTCGAACTGCGCCGTTGCCGTTGAGTAGCGCGCTGCTTACGGGGATACTGAAGCCACGACAAACAGCGTGTGAAAGGATTGATGCATGGCTTTCCGTAAAGACTTCCTGTGGGGCGGCGCAACGGCTGCCAACCAGTGCGAGGGTGCCTACGACGTGGACGGCCGCGGCCTGGCCAACGTGGATGTGGCCCCGCACGGCCCCGAGCGCTATGCGGTGGTCTCCGGCCAGCGCAAGATGCTCGACTTCGAGGACGGCTATTACTACCCCGCGCAGACCGGCATCGATTTCTATCACCACTACAAGGAGGACATCGCCCTCTTTGCCGAGATGGGCTTTAAGACCTTCCGCATGAGCCTGGCCTGGACCCGCATCTTCCCCAACGGCGACGAGACTGAGCCCAACGAGGCCGGCCTGGCCTTCTACGAGGACGTGTTCCGCGAGTGTCAGGCGCACGGCATTGAGCCGCTCGTGACCATCACGCACTTCGACTGCCCGATTCACCTCATCAAGGAGTACGGCGGCTGGCGCAACCGCAAGCTCATCGACTTCTACAAGAACCTCGCGACCACGATCTTCACCCGCTACAAGGGCCTGGTAAAGTACTGGCTTACCTTCAACGAGATCAATATGATCTTGCACCTGCCGTTTATGGGTGCCGGTCTGGTCTTTGAAGAGGGCGAGAACAAGGAGGCCGTCGAGTACCTGGCCGCCCACAACGAGCTCGTCGCCAGCGCTTGGGCAACCAAGATCGCTCACGAGATCGACCCTGAGGTCAAGATCGGTTGCATGCTTGCCGCAGGTAGCTACTACCCCTACAGCTGCCGTCCGGGCGATGTGCGCCAGGCGCAGATTGACAACCAGAGCAACTATTTCTTCGTCGACGTTCAGAGCCGCGGCTACTATCCGGCCTATGCCGTCAAGAAGCTCGAGCGTTTGGGCATCGATGTGGGCATGACGGATGAGGACCGCGAGATCCTGGCCGCCAACACCGTCGACTTCATCAGCTTTAGCTACTACAGCACCCGTTGCTCCGCCGGTGCCGATAACCCCGATGTCGAGCGCACCCAGGGCAACGCCTTCGCCGGCGCCAAGAACCCCTACCTGCAGGAGAGCCAGTGGGGCTGGGCCATCGATCCGCTGGGCTTCCGCATCACCCTCAACGACCTGTACGACCGTTATCAGAAGCCGCTGTTTGTGGTCGAGAACGGTCTGGGCGCCAAGGATGTTGTCGAGGAGGATGGCTCCATCAACGACGACTACCGTATCGACTACCTGCGCCAGCATATCGCCGCGATGCGCGATGCGGTGACCGAGGACGGCGTTGACCTGCTGGGCTACACCACCTGGGGTCCGATCGACCTGGTCTCGGCCGGCACGGGCGAGATGTCCAAGCGCTACGGCTTTATCTACGTGGACCGCGACGATGCAGGCAACGGCACCCTCAAGCGTTCCAAGAAGAAGAGCTTCGACTGGTACAAACACGTCATCGAGACGAACGGCGAGGACCTGGCCTAAGGCTTTCCCAACAACCACAGCCTCCTAACCAAAACGCCCGGCGAGCAGTTAATGCCCGCCGGGCGTTTTGTTAAAAGAAGCGAAAGCACTCATTGGGGACGTACTTAAATGAGTACCCGCAGAATGAGAGTGGATAATCTCCCGTTTTTAGCCTGTTTGTGGGCTCAAAGTGGGAGATTATCCACTCTCGCCATTTGGACGTCCAAAAATCCTCGCTCGTTTTGTCTTAGTCATTGGGGACGTTCTTAAACGACTAGTCGCTGGGGACACCCTTTGCCGTCTGCGGATTTTGGGACATGTGGCCCGCTTTTTGGGCCCGCCTGTCGGTACACTAAAAGCACTATGGGTACCCGCGAGCGACATATCGGCCACGCGGCCGCCCGATCCGCACCCGTGGCGGATCCCAGGGGCGGCAGGCTCTTCGCCATGCCGCGATTCCTTGTTGGCATATCGCATGGCGTGTATCGCCACCGCGTCTTTGTTATCGCCGGCGCCATTACCGCGCTGTTCCTTATGCTTTTGGCAGTCTTGCCGGCACTGTTCGCCTCCGACCCCAAGCTTTCCAACACCGTGCCCGCCTATAGCGAGGTGTCCGAAGAGGTCGTGGATGCGCTCGTCCACTCGAGCTCTCTCCCGCTGCTTGTCGCCGCAATTGCATTTTCAATCTGGGGTGTGTTGGCGTACCTACGCTGCTTGGACTACGTCTTGCGCCGCCGCCTTGTTGCCATCGCCGCCATTTGTGCCCTGTGGATGATCGAGGTCATCCTCAAATATAAGTCGTTCACGCCGTTCTATGCCACCGTGCTGTGGTACCTGTACTACGTGCCCATGACGCTCATTCCGCTGATCTACCAGCTGTGCGGTCTGCGCCTCGCGGGTTTGGAACAGCATCGTATGGGGCGTCGGTACCGCACCGTTTTGTGGGTCATGGCTGTCCTGCTTATCGGCTTTGTGCTTACTAACGATGTTCATCAGCAGGTCTTCCATTTCGATCGATCGAGTGGAACCTGGAGCAACGATTACACATATGGTTGGGGCTACGGTACCGTTCTGGTATGGACAGCCTTTAACTTCGTTGCCTTTTTTATCTTGGTAGGACGGTCCTCGTCTTTTCGTATTCAGCGTTTCTCGGGCACGGCCGCGCTTGTCCTATTGGGCGGCGCGTTCTTTGCCATTTCATATGCGCTGCGTGTGCCCTGGGCATGGAGGCTCAACTTCTCGCTCGTCTATTGCGTCTTGTGCGTGGTGGCGATGGAAATCTGTCTCGATTGCGGTGTCATCCCGTCGTACCACGATATCGCCGGTATTTTCGGCACCTTGCCGCTTGACCTCAAAGTTCTAACGCGCGACCTGCAGGAAGTCTATGTCACGCCGGTGTCAAAGCCAATGCCGGTAGGCGTGCGTGAGGAGTTGCGGGCCCAAGAGCACGGGCACGCTCACGCCTTTGCCGTGGCGTCCGATCCCGATGTAATGTATCGCGCCTTTCCGCTGCTGGGTGGATCGGCCCTGCTTGCCCAAGACGTGTCGGAGCTCAACGAGCTTAACCGTGAACTGGCACATCGTCGCATGGAGCTGCAACGCCAAAATGAGCTGCTTGCCGCCGACTACGACCTTAAGACACATTTGGCAGACCAAGAGGCCGAGACCTTACTGGTCCAAGACGTGGACCAAGCGCTTGCCCGTGCGCTCGAAGGGATGTACGACCTGCTGAGCTCGCTGCCGCCGTTGACCGACGAGGCATCTTCGCACGAGCGTTACCGCATGCTGCAGCGCGCCAAGATGCTCGTCGCCTATTGCAAACGCAAGGGGTCGCTCACGTTGGCACAGCACGGGGAGAGCGGTTTTGACCGCGACCGCATTCAGCTCATCGCCAACGAGCTTGCAAGTGACCTGCGCACCATCGATGTCGATTGCGCCTCGATTATCGCCATACGGCGCCCGATGCACGCCAGTACGGTAAGCGCCCTGTACGACTGCGTGTATGACTTTGCGTTTTTTGCCTACACCACCGACCATCCGGCGCTTATGTATCACTTGGGCGACCATGACCGGTGCAGTGTCGAGCTGCGCGCCACGCTTTTTTCCAACGATGATGAAGATCTTTCGCAGACGCCCGCTGCGCAAGAGCTCGAAAGCGCTCTGCAAGGGCGCAACGTGGCATACCGCCTTGAGGGCGAGCCCGGCCAGCTGCGCATGATCGTCTTGATGCCGAGGGCGGGTGAGTGACGATGCAGATTTCGTTCATCCTTCCCCAAATCGTTGCGCTCGATGTTGTCTTTGCCCTGGCTGCGTGTCTGCAGACGATCCACGTCCCGCTCATCGCATCGCGCCGCTCGTCCTATAACCGTAAGGTGATTTGTGCCTACGAGACGAGCCTTGTGCTTCACCTGATGATTTCGGCGCTCATCTTATTCGCGTCGTCTGGCTCGTATCTGGTGGCGCCGCTTGACGTTTGCGCCAGGGCAATGGGCGGAGTGCTGTGGCTCAATGCCGCGATCTTTGCCTATGGCGTGGTGCTTATGGTGCACTATCGTCGCCCTGTCATGCTGGCCGAGCTGCTGCTTGTTGTCGCCGTTACACCGCCGGTGGTTTTTGCCATGGGCTCGGCGTGGGCCGTTGTCCTTATCGCAGAGGGTGCTTTCTTCCTGTTCCGCTCCATCGCGGCGCTCTTGATGGACGTCCGTAACCGCCAAGAGGACATCACCGCGTTCTCGACGATTGAAACCATCAACGTGATTCCCGTGGGCATCCTGTATCTGGACTCGAGGGGCCGTCCACTGCTCATGAACCGCTGCATGCGCAAAAACCTGGTGGAGCTTCATATGCCCACCGACCTAGGCGATATGAGCGGTACATGGAACGACCTGCGCAAGCTCAGCATGCAAATGCCCGGAGGCGGTAAGAACAGCGTGCGGATCAACCTGGACCGCTTTGGTGAGGCGCGTGCGGTGGTCGAGGTTTCTCCCGCCGAGATTCGCCTGTTTGTGTGCGATGGCGTTATGGTCTCGGGCCGTTCGTTCGAGCGCATAATCGGTCTGGATGTGACAGAGTATGCGCATGCGCATGACCGCCTGGCGCAGGCCAACCACCTGCTTGAGCTTGCGCGCCAAGAGCTCCAGGCCCAGATCGAAGAAGTCAAAAAGGTTGCCGACAATGCGGCCTACCTGCGCATGCGTTCCCGCGTGCACGATGTGATCGGCCAGCGCCTGTCCATCCTCCATCGCTATTTGGAGGAAGGGCGCCTGGATGACGAGTCACTCGAGCAGATCGACCCGCTGCTGCGCTCAATCGCTGCCGATCTGCGCAGCGGGGGCGACACCGAACCGGCAGAGCAACTGGGCGATATCGTCCATGCCTTTGGCCTGGTGAGCGTGCAGATCGATGTGGAGGGCGAGCTGCCAAGCGACGTGCGTGTCGCGGCAGCCTTTTTGCAGATTATCCGCGAAGCCTCGACCAATGCCACCAAGCATGCGCAGACGCATCGGGTCCATGTGCGCTTGTGGCAGGAGGGGACGGATGCTGACGCCGTCGCGCACATGACGATTTCTAACGACGGGTCCCCGGCCCCCGTATCGTATCGCGAGGGAACGGGTATCCCAGGTATGAGGCATGTCGCGCAAGATCTGGGTGGCAGCCTAGAGGTCCACGCCACCCCGCCCTTTACGCTTACGGTATCCATTCCGCTTAACGCCAACGACACGTCCCAAAGGAGAAACTCATGATCCGCGTGTTAATTGTCGAAGATCAGGCCATCCTGCGCGAGAGCCTGGCGCGCTCCGTTGGCGACCAGCCCGATATGACTGTCGTTGCCGCGATCGCCGATGCCTCCGAGGCCTTGGGTGTCGCGCTCAAGGAGCGCCCGGACATGATACTGATGGACGTGTGCACCGAACACGATTCAAACGGCATCGTGGCGGCGGCACGCATCAAGGAGCAGCTGCCCGAGTGTCGCATCATTATCATGACAGGCATGCCCGAGATCACCTTTGTCGATCAGGCCCGCGAGGCGGGCGTCGATAGCTTTGTGTACAAGAACGTCGGTATCGACGAGCTGTTCGCCGTGATGCGCTCCACGTTGGCTGGCTACTGCACGTTTCCCAAGCCGCCCGAGAGCATTTTTTCGGGCACGGCAGCCCTCGACGATGTCGAGCTATCGATTTTGCGCCTTGCCTGCGAGGGCAAAAGTCGTCGCGAGATCGCGGCCGAGCTGTTTATGAGTGAGGGCACCATCAAGCGCCGCATCTCGGAGATCCTGAGCAAGACCGGCTACGACAACATCATGCGCCTGGCCGTGCATGCGGTGACCGAGGGCAGCATCGTTCCCAACATGGAGCGCCCGTAATCGATGCGCTCACCCGTGTTCCGGCACCGCAAAGATAGGCCGCCCACCGTTTCGCATCTAAAAACGGCGGGCGGCCTGCTTGTATGGGCAGTGCTGTCGGCATAAAGCGGCGGGGCCGCAGGATCATCTCCTGCGGCCCCGTCTGGTGTGCGCGGATGTGTCCGCCAATCCGCGGCTGATGTTACGTGCCGTTACGCGATGGTTGCGCTGTAGGAGGCAACGTCCTCGTAGGAATCGGTCAGGTAGGCGTCGATGCCGATGGTCGTATTGACCAGGTCGTCAAGGCTATCGAGCGTGCCGTTCGAGAACGTGAATTCCTCAGTGGCGTTGGTGCCGGGCATCAGGTGAGCCGAGAACCAGGGTTCCTTCATGGTGCCGTTGACGTTGGTCTTGCCGCTGGGGGCGTAGAAGGTCAGGTCCTTGTCGCTCTTGTTGGTGATGTTGACGACAAAACCGATGTCGCCCCACTCGTCCTTGAACTTCTCGGTGATGGTAATGGTGCACAGGTCGTCATCGGCAACGGTGACGGCGGGGGAGATTTCAATCTTCTGGACGTCGTCGTCTTCGACGGCCTCGTCGATCTCTTCTTCCTTCTCGGCCGCCTCGCGATCCTTCTTCACCGTGCCGGACAGGTCCTTGTCGGACTTGCTAAAGACAAGATTGCCGTCATCCTCTTCGAGGATGAGCTTGCCGTCCTTGAGCTTCATGTCATGCGACTCGTCTTCGGCGGTGATGGTTACGGTGGTGGCGTCCTTTGCCTCCCATTTAAGGTCGACGACTTCAAGGAACAGGTCGAGGGCACCCGTACCATCCTCATCGAGAATCAGGACGCAGTGCACACCCCAATCCTCGAGCATCTTCATGTACTCATCGGTCAGTTCTTCGCCCTCCAGGGTTCCACCCGAGAGTTCCCAGCTGCCGACGAAGTTGGCCTTGGGGTCTTTGCCGCCGCCGCTGCAGCCCGTCAGGGCAAAGGCGAGCGCAAGGACGCATGTCAGAAATGCGAGTACGGACTTTTTGAACGTTGTCTTCATGGTGTCCTCCTTTATCGAACGAAACCCATAGAAGCAAATGCAGGGGTGGCGGATCCCCCGCCAATTACCAGATAGAGGGGCTAGGGCCTGGGCGTTCCGCAGTTGCTGCAGAACTTGCCGCCGTTTTCGCTGCCGCAGTTGGGGCAGAACCACTTGGCCGGTGCCGGGGCGGGTGCGGGACTGCCGCACTCGGAGCAGAACTTGCCGGTGTTGGTGGCGCCGCAGCTGCAGGTCCATGTGCCGGCCGCGGGGGCAGCGGCAGGAGCCGGTGCGGGAGCGGGTGCCGGAGCCGGCTGCGGGGCGGCCTGCTGCTGTGCTTGGCCGGCGGCGAACAGCTGGCTGGCGTTCATGCCGCCCATGCCACCTGCCATGCCCATGCCCATAAAGCCTGCCATCGCGCCGTTGGGATTGGCGGCTGCCGCGCGCATTGCGTCGCTCTGGGCGCTGGCAATGTTGGCTGCCGCCATAGTGGGATCGCGCATGACGGCGGCTTTCTGCAGGTCCTTGATCATCTGCTCGTCTTCTTGCGAGGCTGCGATGGAGTTGACGCCAAAGCTCACGATCTCGACACCACGCAGGTCGCGCCAGTCGGCAGAGAGGACCTCGTTGAGCGCGCGGGCGAGCTCGGTGGTGTGACCGGGGATGGCGCTGTAGCGAATGCCCATCTCCGAGATCTTGGCAAAGGCGGGCTGCAGGGCGGTGAGCAGCTCGGACTTAAGCTGGCTGTCGATCTTGTCGCGCGTGTAGCTATCGGTCACGTTGCCGCACACGTTGGTGTAGAACAGCAGCGGGTTGGTGATGCGGTACGAATACTCGCCGTTGCAACGCACGGAGATGTCGACGTCCAGGCCAATGTTGTTATCGACCACGCGGAAGGGCACAGGCGAGGCGGTACCGTACTTGTTGCCGATGATCTCCTTGGTGTTGATGAAGTAGACACGCTGGTCCTTGCCCGCGTCGCCGCCAAAGGTAAAGCGGCTGCCGATATTGGCGAAGGTCTCCTTGATGGAATCGCCCAGGTTGCCGCTAAAGACGCTCGGCTCGCTGCCGGTATCGAAGACGAACTCACCAGGCTCCAGCGCGACTTCGATGATCTTGCCGTTTTGCACCACGAGCATGCCCTGGCCGTCGTTGACGGCGATGACCGAGCCGTTGGAGATGACGTTGTCCTCGCCGCGCGTGTTGGAGCTGCGGCCACCGGTGCGTTTGCTGCCCTTGCAGGCCAAGACGTCAGCAGGCATCGATTCGCAGTAGATAAATTCCTTCCACTGGTCGGCCATGACGCCGCCGGCAGCTCCCAATCCAGCTTTCAAGAGTCCCATGGTGATCTTCCTTTCTCGTCAAAGGCCGGGTGGTATTGGTCGGATTGCTTAGTCGTCCTTGTCGTCTTTCATGACAACGGTGGTCTCGGTGTGGCTGAAGGTGTCGTGCTTCTCGGTCAGGTCGAGCTCGCCGCAGTACTCGTCGGCGTGGGTGGCTTCGTTGGCCGTCTTGAGCTGGCCTACCAGTAGCACGTCTCCGATAATCACGATGATCAGCGGCGCGATGATGTTGATGAGAATGCCCTCGACATCGAAGGTGAGGTAATCTGGATCGAAGGCGTATTCCCCCATAAAGAGAATCTGGGAGAGGATAAATCCGATCACAAAGAACAGCACCGAGGCAATAGCGAGCTTGGGCTTGGAGCAGGGGAGCTCGCCGACCAAGCGGCCGGTCTGGCCGTTCATGGCAAACAGGTAGCTCTTGCCGTTCCACGAGGTGGAGAGCATCCAGACGGGGAACAGGGCGTAGTCGCTGTCTTCCCAGGTGTAGTCGAGCTGCTTGCTTTCGACCGTGGCATCGTCGTATTCGTCGACGACGGTCTCGCGCAGGGCCGAGATTGTGCTTTCCTCCATGCGGCGCTCGGCGCGCGCCTTGCACGTCTCGCAATCCTCATCGTAACGGTTGGCGATGTAGCCGGGCATATATGCGACCGAGAACGGACGCAGCGCGTCGTAGTCAAACGGCTCGATGGCGTCCATGTGGCCGTCGGGCATCTTGGACGATCCGTCGACAGGCACGCGCTTAAACGAGATATTGCCCTTGCGATAGGCATCGTAGTGGTCGGTGGTCGTGACGGTGCGATCGGATTCCTCGGTCACGGTCTCGTTGGTCGCGTCAAAATACACTTCGCCGTCAACGCGGGCGCCGTAGAGCCAAAACGGCACGTAGACACCTTGGACCTCGTCGATGTGGTTGCCGGTGACAAAGCTCGTGGGCAGCAAGATCTTGCCCTTGTAGTGTTCCTTGAGTGCGCCCGTGACGTCATCGCGCCCGAGCTTAAACGGAATCACCAGGTCGGGCGAGAAGTCGCCAGAGAGCTGGCCGGGCGCCACGGCGGAGTTGCCGCAGTACGGGCAGGTGGTGACGGCGACGGTGCCGTCGGACACGAGCTCGGCGCCGCACGACGAGCAGATGTAGCCGGCGTTTTGGGCGAGCTCCTGCACCGCGTCGTCGGCGACGGGCTTGGGCGTTGCGGCTGCCGCATCGGCTTTGGCGTCGGCCTTGTCCTGGCGCTCGCGATAGAGGGCCTCGACTTCTTCGACTTCAAAGCGTGAGTCACAGTAGTCGCAGACAAGCTTTTGCTCGGCGCTTGCAAAATGCAGGGGGCCACCGCAGGCAGGGCACTGATAGTTAACGCTCTCGAAGGCCATGATCGGTCCTTTCCGTGCCGGAGGCTATGCGCCGATGGCGCCGCCGCAGTATTCGCAGCGCCCACTGGCATCGGGAATGGTGGTTGCACCGCAGAAGGGGCAGGTCACCGCAGTCTTGGGGGCCTTGGCGGCAACGACGCTGTCGCGCGTCTCTTGGCGCAGCTGCACCAGCGCGTCGCGGACCTCGGTTGCCTGGCGCTTGGCCTCGCGGTATTCGATGGAGCCGCGCTGATCGATGGTGGAGTCGTTTACGCGCAGGTTGATCTCGGTAAAGTACGGCGTGTTGACGTGAATGGTCAGATTAAAGTCGTAATCCAGGTCGTAGCGCGGCGGGTTGTAGCTCTCGCGCTCGCCGTCCTCGGTCTCGCGATAGATCTCGGTGCGATGCTCGTCGATATCCATATCGCAGCCGAGTACCTGCGAGAACTCGATGATGTCGGGATTGGCGTCGCGCCAGCGGCTCTGCGAGGTGATGATCAGCAGGCCCGCGTCCTCATCGAGCATGATGTTGGTGCGCCCGGCAGAAAGCGTGCGCGTGGGGTTGAACGACGCCAGGCGCTCGGCGTTGGCCTCGCGGTAGGCGAGCTGCTCGCGGATATCGTCCGCGGTGCTGGAGCGATAGCCGTGAAAGTAGGGGGAGAGCTTGCCGGCGCACTCTTTGCACAGGTAGCCTTCATTGATTTTTGTCTTACCTAGAAGTCCCAGCTCGGTACCGCAAATCGCGCACTCTTTCTTCTCGAACATCTTGTCAAAGAAGCCCATGGCTGCCTCCCATCAACTGGTAGCGTGTGTCACTTTTGATGATGGGGGAGTGCGCAGCCTTTCACGATACCCAGACGGCTCAACGAGTCTCCACAACTGGGACACATGGCCCATTTTTCCTACTCATTGGGGACGTACTTAAATGAGTGAAACTACTCATTTAAGTACGTCCCCAATGAGTACCCGTAGAATGAGAGTGGATAATTTCCCATTTTTGGCCTGCTTGTGGGCTCAAAGTGAGAGATTATCCACTCTCGTCATTTGGACGTCCAAAAATCCTTGCTCGTTTGGCGCCTGGGGACACTCTTTGTCGAATGCGGCGGCTGCCGAATGTGGGCGCCGTCCTTGCTATGCCACGGTTACGGCGACCTGGGCGTAGCGGCTGCAGGGGCGCTCGGCGCGCGTCTGCACGGTAAGGGTGAGCACAAGGCGGTCGCCGGGCCGCGCGTCGGCGGGCACGATGAAAGCGGTGTCTACCGTGCATTCTTGCCACAGCGACAGATCCTGGGCGCCTGCATAGCTCGACGGGTCCACGGCGACATCCCAATGTACATCGAAGCCCTTGCCGTCGGGGTCGACGATGGTCGCTGTAAGGTCGACGCGCTCGCCGGCTGTGGCGCTGCGGTCGGCCGTGGTCTCGACAACATGCGCCGGATGCGAGCAGGCTGCCGGATCATGGGCACACCATTGCGCGCGGGCGGCAAAGTCTTCCTGATAGGCACGCAGATAGGGATTGAGATTGTCGTCTGCGGGCGTGCCGATGGAGGCAAAACCGGCGGGCGCGTTCGCATCGGGATGCCCATCAAAAAACATGCGTCCCAGCAGCGTATCGAAGCCGCGGTCGTCGATACCGCGCAGGCCAAACGGCAGCAGCGGAATATAGGTCATGCTGTCGCCTTCGGCCATAAAATCGCCGCGCTCAAACTGCATCGCGGGCATGCCTTCCAGGCCCCAATCCAGACGGGCATGCTTGCCAAACTGAAAGCGCTCAGGCTCGTTTTCGTAGACCTTACCATCGCCATAGAGCATATAGCGTGCCATGAGGGGGCCGTTGCCCTGCGTGAGGTTCTGCTTGGGCCAAGGAGCCTTAAACAGCGGCAGCGTATCGGGCTGAGCTGTTTTGGCGTCGAAATAGTTGCCATACATATAGGGCGTACGCCAAAAGATGAGCTCGGGAAAGAGCTCGCGCCCATGGTCGAGCCACGAGTTGTCCTGTCCCACGCCATCGGCAACGCCCATCACGCGCACCTTCTGATAGACCTGCTGCTGCACGGCGGGCCACTCGGGCGTGGCGCGATAGCGCTCGGCAATACTCATGAGGGCGCGAACGATCGTATTCATACCACCCCAGCTGAGCAACCATAACGTACGCGGATCATCATCTAAAATCGCCTGCGCAATTACGCGAGACCCCTCAGTTTCCTCAGTCACATCACCCTCAAAGGCAACATTTCCCACAAAGGTGCGCTCGATCATCTGGGCGGGCGTGGGAAACGGCGGCTCACCGGCAGCGGCCGCATTTGCTTGCAACTGCGGCCAAGCCTGGGCATATTCATTACTCCAGAGACTCTCAATCCAATGCTCGGGAAACGGCCGATACTCACGAAGCTCGCCGGCTAGCGGATCGGGCTCATGAGGCACAACAGCCCACTCATAAGAGCGCCGCCCTTTGGTCCGCCAATGCGAATTCACCTCGCCGAGCGTATGAACCCCATCCCCAAGAAAGTGATACTGCGAAGCCGTATACACCACAGCCTGAACATCAAGCAAGTTGAGATACAGAGCCAAATGAACAAGCGAGTTCATATCATCGACTTCCATATCAGTGGTAACAATCACTCGAGTCAACTTCTGGGACATAGGAACAGCTCCAATCAAAATCAATTCAGCCAGTTACGCGCAAGGCAAGACGGGACCCATGCCCCCATCGCCACCGACCCGGCGGCCCGCTAGAAGCGGCCGGCCAGGGTCACAGCAACGTCAACGCAGCGGAGACCGGGGTTTAGTCTTGCAAACATTCCGCAGGGGGCATGGGCAGGCGCAGCGCGAAGCGCAAAGCGCCAGCCCATGCATGCCCGAGGACGTTTGCAAGACTAAACCCCGGTCCCCGCGATGGGAGGGCTTAGCGGTCGACCCTGGCCGACCACTCCCAGCAGCCCACCGGCTCGCCGTCGATGAGTACGTTGCCCCCGTCGAAGTCTTGATAACACAGGTCGTTGAATTGGTGGATCCACACGCCGTGGTTGAACGTCTTCTTGGCCGAGCCGTCGGCCTCGCGATACACGCCGGTCAGGTCCTCGACATGGCTAAAGTAGGTGAGATGCACGTTGGCGCCGGCATCGCGCAGGCGCGCGAACAGCGGCAGCACGGTCTGCTGCGGGCACACGAGCTCGTCGCCCTTGGAGTGCGTAAACCACAGCGGCGTCTTGGCGAGCGCGGCTACGTCCTCGTCCGTGGCGTTGTACCACGGGGCGCAGCAGGGAAGGCCCGCGGCGAAGAAATCGGGGTAGTCGGCGCACAGGCGCAGGGTCATAAAGCCGCCGTTGGAAAGACCGGCGACCACGATGCGGTCGGTGTCGATGCGGTCGGCATGCTCGGCGACAAACTCATCGATAAGTGCCATGAGCACGGGGGAGTAGATGCTCTGGTTGGAGTGACCAAGCTGCTCGACGCCGTTGTCCATCCAAAACGTGGGCGACTGCGGCACGAGCACCCAGGCAAAGCCGCCAAAGTAGCGCTGGATCTGCGCCTGGCTGATGGCCGTCACGCGGTTGCCGATATAGGCGCGCGTGGCGCCTTCGCCCTGCGTGGCGCCCTTGCCCTCGCCGGCGCCGTGTAGATACACCACGAGCGGTGCCTTTTGGGGCACGGCCGTGGCCTCGGGCGCAAAGGGGTTGAAGCATGCCGAGTCCTCGGCCTTAAAGCTGGGCTCAAAGAAGCCGTATTCGAGCGCGATACCGTCGACGGCGGTCTTTTGCGTGTCGTTGCTCCAGCCTTTGAGCGCAGGGCAGATATCGCCACGGCAGGTGTCGAAGACCAGGCCGCAGGTGGGATCGTCGCCGTCGTTGCCGGGAAGAGCCGCGAGCTGCGTGATGCGCAGCTGGTCATCGAGCATGCGCGAGCCCATGACGCCGCCTTCGATGGTCTTGGTCAGGCGCTGCTCGGCGACCTCGAGCGCCACATGGGTGCCCACGGCGAGCTTACGTCCGTTTTCGTCGCACGGATATGCGGCGAGAACGTCGATGTAACCCACGGAGGGCGCGGCATGGTCGGCGCCGCGCTCCTTGCGCATCAGAACTTCGCCCGAGCGTTCGTGACGCTCTACATATATATGGAAGGTGTTCGCGTCGATGTCGTTGGCACGCACGGTGCAGGGCAGGTCGAGTACGACCTTGCTGATCCAGGGGCCAAAGTCGCCCAAGGTGGTGACGGTTGCGTAGGTACACAATTTGAGTTCCATGAGCTGCCTCCCTTGCGCCGCTAGTGGGAAACAAAAGCGGCAATACAATCTAAACATGTTTAGTTTAATCCAGAATTGCAGAACAAGCTGATAAACTCGGTAAACGGCAAAATTTAACACGCCATGAACTACTAAACATATGTTTACTAGCTTCTAGCAGGGCTTCTGTTGATGAGTTAACAGGTCATAGAGGTGTTTATCAAAATAAAAGCCCACGTAAAGAGCCATTTATCAATAGACAGTCAAAGAGACTATCTCCCGCCATTGGAATACGTTCACCCCCGATTTCCTACCGTTCGCCGGACTCTGCACGGTAAAATTGCCACAAATGAGGCGCTCCGTGTAAACTAAAGCCCGTAAACGTTCAGTAAACACTTTGTTTACGACAGCGTATCCAAGGGTCCGGCAACCGTAAGGGGTTATAGTCGCCGGGCCAAAGGCGTGCCTAAGCCCAAGGGGGCTGGCACACGAAGATATGGGGAGGGGTCCCATGGCAGTAGATAACAAGCAGATTGCCACCGATGTCCTCGAGCTCGTGGGCGGCGCGGAGAATGTTTCCGTTGCCACCAACTGCATGACGCGCCTGCGTCTGACGCTCAAGGATAACAACAAGGTCGACGTGGAGAAGATCAAGAAGGTCAAGGGTGTTCTGGGTTGCCAGTTCGCCGGCGCCCAGCTCCAGGTCATCATCGGCCAGAACGTGCCCAAGGTGCTCGCCGAGTTCGTCGCCATCTCCGGCGTCAAACAGGGCGAGGCGGTCAACGAGAACCTCGACGCTCCCAAGGAGAAGTTCGAGCTCAAGAACCTGCCTAACATCATCCTCGACTATCTGTCGGGCTCCATGACCCAGCTCATCCCGCTGCTCATGGCCGGTGGTCTGTTCCGTACCATCGCGGCCGTCCTCGGCCCCACCATGCTCGGTGTGCTCTCGGCCGACGACCCGACCTATACGTTCCTCTACACCACGCTGTACGAGGCCACGTTCACCTTTATCCCCATCTACCTGGGTTATGCCGCCGCTAAGAAGCTCGGCGCCAGCCCGGTGCTCGGCATGCTGCTCGGTGGCGCCCTCATGGCTCCTTCCGTGGTGAGCGTCGCCACCCAGGAGGGCGGCGGAATCATCTCCGTCTACGGCATCCAGATCGCCGCTGCCAACTACCAGCAGTCCGTCCTGCCGATCATCCTTTCGGTGCCCGTCCTGTACTTCATCGAGAAGTTCTTTAAGAAGGTTATGCCCGACGTGCTGTCCACGGTCTTCACGCCGTTCTGCACCATGATCGTCACGATCCCCATTGCCTTCATCGTCCTCGCTCCGATCGGCAACGAGATCGGTACGCTGATCGCCAACGCCCTCTTCGGCCTTGCTGACCTTGGCGGCATCGGCATCCTGATCGTCATGGCCATCCTCGGCGCCTTCTGGCAGCTCTTCGTGGTCTGCGGCATGCACATGCCCGTCATCCTGCTCGCCCAGGTTCAGATCATCGCTGCCGGTTACGATCCCTTCGTCTTCGTTTCCACCAACTGCGCTATGGCCGCTGTCTGGGGCTGCGCCTTCGGTGCCTTCCTCAAGATGAAGAACCCCGACGAGAAGTCTCTCGCCATCGGTTACGTCATCTCCGCCATCGCCGGCGGCGTCACCGAGCCCGCGCTCTTCGGCATCCTCATGCGCTTCCGTCGCACCATGTTTGGCATGTTCATCGGCGGTGCTATCGGCGCTGTGTTCTCCGGCCTCATGGGTGTTACCTACTACCTCGCAGGCGGTGCCTCCAACTTCCTGGTCTTCACCAACTACCTGCAGGGTGGCCAGATGAACACCGTCTGGGCTATCGTTGGTATGGCAATCTCCTTTGTCATCGCCGCTGCCGTCGTCTTTGCCTGCGGCTTCTCCAAGGAGGAACTCGCCGAGATGGAGGCCTAAGGCCAAACCATTCGGTTGCATATGACCTCACCTACACGACAGGGCCCCGTCAGGCGCAAGCCCGGCGGGGCCCTTCTTGCAAGGTAGACTGATGGGGGGCGGGTGAGATTCGCCCGCGAGGGTTTGCCAAGCGGCGGGGGCTTTCGCGCGGGGTTACCGCGAAAGTTTCCGGCGGTTCGCAAATCCTTTATCGAACGAAAGGACATGCAGATGAGTTTGGGAACGCTGACCGTCAACGGTCGCCAGGATGGCTTTTTGTGCGAGGGCAAACCGTTCTTTTGGTTTGCCGATACGTGCTGGAGCGCGTTTACGAGCATTGCCGAGGCCGATTGGGACTACTATCTGACCCGTCGCGCCGAGCAGGGCATGAACGTGCTGCAGATCAACACGCTGCCGCAGTGGGATCGCTGCTGCCCCGATCTGGGCATTTGGCCCTATGCCAGCGAGGATGGCGTGCATTTTGATTGGTCCCGACCCAACCAAGCGTACTGGGATCGTGCCGCCGCCATGTGTCGCGCTGCCGTCGAGCACGGCATTCGTCCGGCACTCGTGCTTATGTGGTGCAACTACGTGCCCGGTACCTGGGGCGCCAAGATTGCCGAGCATTGCGGTGCCGAGGTTATGCCGCGCGAGGAGGTCCGTGCCCACGTTGCCCGCGTCGTCGAGAACCTGGGTGAGTTCGACCCCGTTTACGTGGTGACGGGCGATACCGACTTTACCAGCGACGAGGCGATCGCCTATTACGAGGATGCCCTCGACGAAGTCGTCAATCGCGCGCCCGAGGCGTTGCGCACCATGCATATCAACCGCGGCAACCGCACCATCCCGGCACGGTACCTGGACCGCTTGGACTTCTACATGTTCCAGCCCGGCCACAACTACGAGGGCCAGCCCGAGGCTTGGCACTTGCCGCAGGACTTTATCGCCAACTATCCCAAAAAGCCGATGGTCAACTCTGAGCCTTGTTACGAGCAGATGGGTGCGTCGCGCAATGTGTACTGGCGCTTCACCGCGCAGGACTGCCGCGCGAGTGTGTGGTCGTCGATCCTTGCCGGCGCCAGCGCGGGTGTGACCTATGGCGCGCACGGTGTTTGGAACTGGCAGACTAGCAAGAGCCAGGGCTCGGTGCTGGGCGAGGGCTTCGATATGCCGTTCCGCTGGCAGGAGTGTCTGCAGTTTGCGGGCGTTTGGGACTTTGGCGCGATCGAGCATGTGCTTGCCGGCCTGGGTGCTACGGCTGGCGACGACGCACTTGCCGTGGTTCCGGCGCAGGAGCTCCTCGATGACGCGCGCGAGGCCATTCGTGTGGCGCGCGTTGGCGATCGCGTCGTCACGTACCTGCCGCGCACCACGGCGCTCAAGTTTAAGCTCGACGGCGCGCGTGGCTGGACGGCGACGGTTCTCGACATGGAAGACAAGCGCGTCGCCAAGCTGCCCGTTCGCGACAACGGTGACGGCACCGTGCGCGTGGCTCAGCATCCCTTTGAGCACGACGCCCTGGTGATCCTGACCCCTGGGCGCTAACGGCTCTTCTCCAACATTTACAACCCAGTCCCTTTCATAAGGCTGCGACGGAATGGTTCCTGCATGACGGCTTTAAGCTGTCAAGGGGAGCCATTCCGCCGCACTCATTGGGGACGTACTTAAATGAGTGGTTTAACTTGAGACGGGACTTTTTGACCGCCTGATGGGTCGCGCGCCACAATTCGGGCGCTACAGTAGCTCGCCGTGGCGGGCAATGTGGCGGCGCTTTGCCAGCTGGGTGAGCGCGATGTAGGCGGTGACGATGCCGATGAGCAGCGCGAAGAAGCTCGGCGGCAGCGGCATGAGGCCCAGCGCATCGGCGACGGGGCTTGCCGGCAGCCAGGTGACGAGCGCCAGGCCCAGCACGGTGAGGGCGCACAGCGCGGGCGCGGCGTGGTCGCGCGCGCTCGGCAGGCGCGGGGAGCGCAGCATGTGGATTACGAGTGTCTGCGACCACATGGACTCGACAAACCAGCCGCTCTGGAAGAGTGCTGCAAAGGCCGTCATGCCTGCGACGTTGCCCGCGGCGGCAAGCTCGGACCAGCTTGCGCCCACGGCGGCGGGGCATACCACAAAGAAGAGGACGACGAAGGTCGCGATGTCAAACAGCGAGCTCACGGGACCCAACTCGAGCATGAAGCCCTTGATGGACGCGGCGTCCCAGGCGCGCGGGCGGGCGGTCCAGGCGTCGTCGACGGTATCCCACGGCAGCGCGATGCACACGATCTCGTAGACGAGCGACAGCAGCACCAGCTGCAGGGCGCTCATGGGCAAAAACGGCAAGAACAGGCTCGCGGCGGTCACGGACAGCACATTGCCAAAGTTGGAGCTCACCGTGGTCTTGAGGTACTTGAGCAGGTTGCCGTAGGTGCGGCGGCCTTCGATGATGCCGCGCTCGAGCACGCCTAGGTCCTTCTGGAGCAAGATGATATCGGCGGATTCCTTGGCGATATCGACGGCGGAGTCGACCGAGATGCCGCAGTCGCTCGCGCGCATGGCGGCGGCGTCGTTGATGCCGTCGCCCATAAAGCCCACGGTGTGGCCGAGCAGCTCGCGCATGACGCGCACCAGGCGCGCCTTCTGCAGCGGCGAGAGCTTGGCGAAGAGGTGGGTTTTCTCGGCGCGCTCGGCAAGCTCGGCGTCATCGAGCGCATCGATCTCGGAGCCCAGCAAGACGTTGCTCGCGTCGATACCGATTTGCTCGCAAACGGTGGCGGCGACACGGTCATTGTCGCCGGTCAGGACCTTCACCGCTACGCCCTTGGCCTCGAGGGTGGCAACGGCGCCCGCGGCACTTGCCTTGGGCGGATCGAGGAAGGCCAAAAAGCCCATCAGCACCATGTCGCACTCGTCGGCGATGCCAAACTCGCCCACGCAGCGCGGATTGGTCTTCTGCGCCACGGCGATCACGCGCAGGCCCTCGGCGTTGAGACCGGCCACCTGCTTGCGAATCTGGGCGAGCTTGTCATCGGTAAGCGGCTGGGCGACACCATCGACCTCAACAAAGGAGCAGATCTCGAGCATTTCCTCGGCAGCCCCCTTGGTAACCATCTGGGTTTTGCCTTGGGCGTCGGCGACAACCACGCTCAGGCGACGGCGCGAGAAATCGAAGGGCACCTCATCGACCTTGGTATAGCGGTCGCGCAGGCTCTGGCCAAGCATGGAATCGGGCGCCACGCTCGAGGGCGTCACGTCGGCACGGTCGATGACGGCCAGGTCGATAAGGTTCTTGAGGCCGGTCTGGAAGAAGCTGTTCAAAAACGCATGGCGCAGCACGCGTGTGTCCTCGTTACCGTCGGTGTTGAGGTAGCGCTCGAGCACGATGCGGTCTTCGGTGAGGGTGCCAGTCTTGTCGCAGCACAGGACGTCCATTGCGCCGAGGTTTTGGATCGCCGGCAGTTCCTTGACGATAACCTGGCGACGGGCAAGGTCCTTGGCGCCCTGCGAGAGGCTCGTGGTCACGATGACGGGGAGCATCTGCGGCGTGATGCCCACGGCCACGCTCGTGGCGAACAGCAGCGCGTCGATGACGTTGCCCTTGGTGGCGGCGTTGATGGCAAAGACGGCCGGCGCCATAACGAGCATAAGGCGTACGAGCAGCATGGAGACGCTCGAGACGCCGCGGTCAAACGCGCTCTTCTCGCCGCGCCCGTTGAGCATCTTGGCGATGCCGCCCAGGTAGGTGTCCGAGCCGGTGGCCACAACAAGTGCCATGGCGGTGCCGTTTTGCACGGAGGTGCCGGTAAAGATGATGTTCTTGCAGGCAGAGAGCGGCAACATGGAGCTGTCGGCGCCCTCGACGATCGTTGTGGTGGCGGTCTTCTCGACGGCCTCGCTCTCGCCGGTGAGCGCGGACTCGATCACAAACAGGTCGCGCGCGGTGATGATGCGGGCATCGGCCGGCACCATATCGCCGGCAGAGAGACGGATTACATCGCCGGGGACGAGATCGTCAAAGGGAATCTCGATACGCTCGCCGTCGCGCAGGGCACAGCAGGTGTTGGAGACCAGGCCCTTGAGGGCCTCGGCCGCATTGCCGCTGCGAGCCTCCTGGATAAACTTCATGCTGCCCGATACCAGCAGCATGATGCCGATGACGATGACCGTGGAGGGGTCGCGCTGCGGCTCGGGCACGGCGAGCACGTCGATGTAGAGCGAGACCAGCGCGAGTGCGGCGAGGATGCCGGCGAAGGGATCGATGAACGCGTCGGCGATGCGGCGGGCGAGCGTCTTGGTCGGCGCCTCGATGGTGTTGGGGCCGGTGGCGTCTAGGCGCTCGGCGGCGTGCTCGGCAGTGAGCCCGTCGGCCGTGGTGTCGAGCAGCACGAGGGCGTCCTCGGCGCTATGGGTGGCGGCGAATATGGTGTTCTTGGACAGGCCGGTGTGAGCGGCGGGGCGCGCCGTGCGGCGGCGCTTGGAGATGACTTCGAGTACCGTGGCGGTTTTGAGCATCAGCATAGGGTCCTCCTTGTTAAAGGGAGTTAGCGTACGTGTCGTATGTGCTTTAAAAACCTAGATGTCGCTCACGTCATGCTCTCGAACCACCACAAAGGCGACAGGCACCTTTGTGGTGGTTTTGACGATCGATTCGTGGCGCTTATGCGTGTGCGGAATCCTCGCGGCGTGCCGAGGGCGACATGCAGGTTTTTCGACTATGGCTGCCTTCCATGGCACACCTCCTTAAGGCCGGGCGCGGCGCGCTTCGGGTGTCTCGCACCCGTTTTAATCCGCCCGTATTCTTGATGAGGGGGTTTGCCGTGTCAACCTCATTGTTCGGAAAACCATTGTCCCTGACAAAGCCTTTACAGAATGACGTGGCCTCAAAGCGCGCCCACATCGACGCCTCGCCTGCGCTAAACTGAAGAGCACGTACGCGATTACGAGAGGAGCCCGCATGGAGGCTTACAAGCAAGAGTTCATCAAGTTTATGGTCGAGTCCGACGTTCTTAAGTTCGGCAGCTTTACGCTCAAGAGCGGCCGTCAGTCCCCGTTCTTTATGAATGCCGGCGCTTACGTGACGGGCTACCAGCTCAAGAAGCTGGGCGAGTATTACGCCCAGGCAATCCACGATAACTATGGCGACGACTTTGACGTGCTGTTTGGACCGGCCTACAAGGGTATTCCGCTGGCCGTCGTGACCGCAATTGCCTACCACGAGTTGTACGGCAAGGAGGTCAAGTACTGCTGCGATCGCAAGGAGGCCAAGGACCACGGCGCTGACAAGGGCAACCTGCTGGGCTACGAGCCCCAGGACGGCGACCGCGTGATTATGGTCGAGGACGTCACCACCAGCGGTAAGTCCATCGACGAGACCTATCCCAAGGTCAAGGCTGCTGCCGATGTCGAGATCAAGGGCCTGATTGTGTCCCTCAACCGCATGGAGGTCGGCAAGGGTGGCGTGACCACCGCGCAGAAGGAGATCGAGGCCAAGTACGGTTTCCCCGTCGCGAGCATCGTCTCCATGGCCGAGGTCGTCGAGACCCTCTACAACCACGAGATCGACGGCAAAGTCGTCATCGACGACGAGCTCAAGACCGCTATCGACGCCTACTACGAGCAGTACGGAGCTCGGGAGTAGTTACGCGGGTTTACCAACCCGCGTAACGGCTCGACGCTGCAAACCCGCCAGAGCGGCAATCTGCCTTTCAACTTCGGCGGCATGATCGAAAGATCAATGCCGCCTCGTTTCAAGGCACCTTGCTCGCTCTGGCGGGTTTTCGCTGTCGTTGCCAAAACATCGGCGTTGCCTTGGTAGTCATTGGGGACAGACATAAATGAGTAGTCATTGGGGCGTTCTTAAATGACTACTCAGGATGAGCGTCCAAAAATCCGCGCTCGTTCGATTGGCGCATGTCTACGCAGCGTAGGTTGTCGAGCCTGGCCTTCAAATGGATACTGACTGTCGAACCGGTTCACTCCATTTCTTCAATTTGATTGGACAGCCCATGAACCAGACACGGCAAACCAATGCCTCCCATACTTTTTTGGCAGCGCATGCCATCAAGCAGCTGCGCGAAGAGCGCGGCCTCACCCAGCGCGCCCTGGCGGAAAGCCTTGGCGTGACCGATAAAGCCGTCAGCAAGTGGGAATCCGGCCGCGGCCTTCCCGACATTTCCCTCGTTGAGCCTTTGGCCCAGAGACTCGGCATAAGCGTGGCCGAGCTTTTGGCTGGTGACATTCGGGCCAACGCCAACCGTGCAGGCAATATGCTCAAAGGCGTCTTTTACGTTTGCCCTATCTGCGGAAACGTTGTGCACGCGCTCGGAGAAGGCAGCTTTAGCTGCTGTGGCTCCACGATGTTTCCCCAGGAGGCCGAAGAGCCGGACGCGGACCACGCCTTTTCCATCGAGCGCATCGAGGACGATTGGTACGTCACGCTCGATCATCCCATGACCAAGGATCACTACATTAGCTTTGTGGCATATGCGACTATGGACGGCATCTGCTTTAAGAAGCTCTATCCAGAGCAATCGGTGCAGCCGCGCTTCCATATTACCGGGCGCGGCAGGATATATCTTTACTGCAACCAACACGGACTCTTTACGTCGCTGACGCCTCGCAAATAACGGCTGTCTTCCGCCCTCCTCATGCGTTCCCAGGGGACCCAAAATGAGCGTGGATAATCTCCCGGGTTTGGCCTGTGTGCGGGCTCAAAGTGGGAGATTATCCACGCTCGTTATCTGAGTGTCCAAAAATCCACACTCGTCGCTACTTGAGTCCGGGCAGGCGGGTGTAGGGGAACGAGCGCTCTAGGAACTCGGAGCAGCGGGCGTAATCTTTGGCAAAGTAGCTGCTATAGAGCGAATCGAGTACGTATTGCACGGCGATATGGCTGGCGAACTGCGTGATGCGGTGCGTCATGCTCTCGTGGTCGCTTACCGTGAGATAGGCGGCAAAGCCGGGGTGAATGCGGGCACAGTACGGCGTGCCGATGACGATGACCGGGACATGTCGACTGCTAAGGATCGGCAAGATCTCCTTGAGGTTGGGGGCAAGGCCGCTGTAGGAGATGACGATTGCCGCATGGTCGGGACCCGAGGCGAGCGCCGTGCGCACCTGCGCCTCGACGCTGTCGTGGCACGTCGCGCTTTTGCCGGCGGAAAGCAGGCGATCGCGGAACATTCCCGCTGGATACAGGTTATGCGAGCCCGTGTAGATGTCCACGGTGCCGGCGCGCATGATGAGCTTGGCGGCGTGGTCGAGCTGTGCAGGGTCGAGCAGCTCCTGCGTTTCGGCCAAGGTGGTCTGGTAGAGCCCCTCCATGCGCTCCATCACCTGCGCAGGGGCGGAGGTGGCATCGAAGGGAAAGTTGATGTCCACGTCGCGCCGGTTGCCCGCCTCGGTCGCCTGGCGGATGAGCTCGACCTTGAGGTCTTTGAATCCCTCGAGGCCGAGCTTTTTGCAAAAGCGGTGCACGCTCGCGACCGAAACGTTGGCGCACGCGGCAAATTCCTTAATGGAAAGCCCGCGCACATCCTCGCCCATGGCGAGGGCCGTTCGCCCAAGTTGTTGCTCGGTGGGGGTGAGGCTTTTGCCCTGCGTGATCTTTCGCCTGATATCCATATGGCTCCTATGCGTTTGCGTCGCGATAAACCAATCATAGCGATAAATAAAACGTTCGGCTTGGCTGGGAGTTTTGGTCCGCCGGTCTATGAACGACGGACCGCTCGACGCTGTGCGGGCTCAACATAGGGGCGCTGTCCTTGTTGGGCCGTTTGCGCCCGGGGCGTTACCCGAGCACGCGTACGGGCCCCAAGAGACCGCTGGGCTCGGAGGGCTCGGTCATGCCGAACACGTCGGGGACGGCGTGGTCGAGGGTGTTGATGATGTCAATCGTGAGCGCGTGCTCACCGGCTAAAAGTGCGGCGGCCTCAAAGCGGTAAGGCGGACAGATGCGGGTGCCGAGGGATTTGCCGTCGAGGGTGACGGTTGCGGTCTCAAAGACCTCCCCAAGGTCGATGACAGCGCGGCTGGCCGCTTCGCCCAGGACAAAGGAGGCCTGGTAGCGGAACGTGCCGGCCTTGCCGGGGAACTCGGCCGAGGAAAGGTCGTGCAGGTCTGCAAGCTCAACAGACTCGCCAAAGGCATCGGTACCAGGGGCAGAGAAGGCAACCGCCCAGGGCCCGTCGACGCATGTGGCTTCGTCTCCAGCAGTTGCCGCGCCGGCGGAACCTGTAGCCCCAAGGACCACGATGCAGCTCTCGTAGGGAGCCAGCTCGAGCGTGCCGTCAAAGGCGGCGGGATCGGTGCCGTTGAGCAGGTCGAGGCGCGCGCCTGCAACGGGTATGCCGTCGGCAAGCGCAATCTGAGTGGAGATACCCTGCTTGGGATGCTCGTTGACGAGCATCAGATAGGTCTCGCCCGCCCGCTCGTAGCGCAGTGCGCGCAGCCAGGGCTGGGACTCGGCACAAACCACGGTCTGCATACCGGCGTCGGCAAGCGTGCCTGCGAGCTCGGCGGTTGCCAGGAGCTTGATGCCGGCGACCGCGGCTGCATCCACGGAGGCAAAGCCCTCGCGGGCTGCAATATCACCGTCGTAGCGCTTGCTCGGCAACTCATCCAGCGCGTACACGGCAACACCTGCGGCTGCGGCGCGCGCGGCAAAGTCGAGCACGGCTCCGCCGACAAACTCGGCTCCGGGCATCACCAGGCAGCGGTATGCCTGGCCGTTCACGCCAAAGCCGCTACCGTCTGCGGCAATTTCAACGGCATAGCGCCCTGCGTCCTCAAATGCCTCTGCCGGCACGATGTCAAAGTCGACCTGCGCGCGCATAAGCTCGGAGGCGGCATGCTGCATAAAGTTCGCCTCGCCTGTCCACTCGGCGTCCGCATGGTAGAGAAGCGCCACCGGGGTCGTTGCGCGCCCGCCGCTCAGCAGGCTCGCCGTACGGTTCATGTAGCTCATGAGCTGCCCAAAGTGTGCAAACTGGGGGTTTTGGCCATGCGCATAGAAATGCGGCGGGCAGTCCCAGTCGGGGAAGGCGGCCATGCTAAAGGCATGCGGCACAAACCAATTGACGCCGCGCACCAAAAAATGATCGGCGATCCACTTCATCTCGCGTAGGCCTTCGTGCCATCCAAATGCGCCAAAGACCTCGGCCATGCAGCGCCCCTGCTTTTTGGGATCGAGGTGTGCTGCCGAGGAGCCCAGCTTGGGCAGCACGTAGTTATAGAACTCGAGGTCCCACACGCCGCGTCCGTAGCTGTGAAGGCCGCGGTCCATGCCGGGTACCAGCTGGTTGATCACGATGTCGACGCCCGCCATGTCCTGACCGCCCACGGCGCGGAAGTAGTGCCCGGCGCCCACGCCCAGGCGCGCGTGGCAGTCCTTGTCCTCGATAACGTGGCCGATGTACTGCACGCCGCGCGCGCGGCACCAGTCTCCGAGCTGGTCGCAGAAGCACTCCTTATAGAGGGTGCTCGCGATGTCCATATAGACGTGGCGTACGTGCGCGCCGGCCGGCTCGCGGTCCCACAGGTGCGGGAGCTCGGCCAGGTAGCGCTCGCCCAGTGCCGCGCGTAGGCGACGCTCAAGCTCGGCCGACCAGGGTAGGGGCGCGGTGGCCTTGCCGATGAGCGTGTCCGAGATGCCATCGGGGCCCGTGGTGCCCTTCTCGTTGGCAAATCCGGGCTCATCGGAGAAAAAGCCCAGGATCGTCTTGCCAAACTCATCGCCCAGATGCTCAAAATGCGGCTCGTAGACAGCATCGATGAGCTGCGCCACCGAGGCGCGGTCGACCATATTGATGTAGTCCTCGTTGTAGGAGGTCTTGCCGCTCGTGAACATCACGCATGCCTGCGTGAGGCCCGCAGGTGCATCGAAGACCAGGCGGCTGGGGTTGCCGTCTGCATCGTCGATTACTCGGTAAGCGACGTCGACGGGGCTGCCGTCCTGCATAAATGTCACGCCGTGGAAGCGCTCCGTTTTGTCGAGCATGTTGGCGAGCGCGATGCTCGCGGCGGACGTGGGGCCCACGATGTCGAACGTGCGGTGCGTGAGCACGATCTTGCGGAGCTCGGGCACGGCCTCCTTGACGGCGCCGTTGGCAAAGCCCGTGGGGAAGTGCGCGTCGTCCAAGATCCAGAGCTTAAGGCCTAGCTGCCTGCACTCGTCAATGACAAAGCGCAAGTCGCGCCACCAGCCCTCGCCGCAAAAATCGGGGTGTGGGCGGCTTTCGAGACAGACCTCGTGGATGTCGGCGCCGGCGATCTTTTCCAGATACTCGGCAATGGTCTTATGGCTCTCGCCCTTCATCCACAAAAACGGAAGCACATGGTTGTCGTATGTACCCTCGAGCACCTGCTGATAGTGCGCGGTCATGTATCCTCCTTGGCTCGATCGATCTGCTGCATAGCACAGATTATGGACGCGTCGGCGCGTTCTGCTAATATCTGAATCACGACGAACTATGACCAAATCAACGATTGGCAAGCCATGGAGATCGACGAGCTCGAGCGTAGGCTCAGCGAACTGAGCGCCAGTGAGATCACTTATAAAGACGGCATGGCATTTGATTGGTCGATTATGACCGAGCATGTCGAAATCGACGGATGCCCAGTGCGCAAGATTGGGCAGCCAGGGTTTGCCTATGCCCAGCCCGGCATGCCGCGTGGCCTGACGATAAGGAAAAACTCGCGCTTTAATGCAGTTCCCGAGCACGTGCATGATTACGTGGAGATGAGCTATGTGTATCGCGGGCGCTGCCCGCAGACGGTGGCGGGGGAGAGGCTCGAGTTGCGCCGCAACGAGGTGCTTTTGCTCGACGCCCTTTGCCCTCATGCCGTGGCGGCGCTCGGCGAGGACGACATCATGCTGAGCATGACCGTTTCACGCTCTTTTTTGCGCCGGAGTCTCGAGTCGAGCCTCTCGCGCGAGAGCGCGGTCTCGCGGTTTTTGTTCAACGCGCTCAACAGCGAGACGGACCATCGGGGGCATGTCCGTTTTTACTGCGGCGAGAGCCGTCGGATTCGGCGCTACATGCAGGAGATGCTCTGCGAGCTGTACGACCCGAGCCCCAACGGTCCCGAGATCGTCTTGCGTCTGTTTCAGCTGTTTTTGGCCGAGCTCATGGATTGCTACGAGCGCGAGCTGGTGCGCGGCGCGGCGGACGGCGCGGCGGGGCCCACTGCCCTGGTGACGGGAATGCTTGGCTATATCGATCGCGAATTCGCTGCATGCTCCCTCGAGGGGATGGCGGCGGAGTTTGGCTTGAGCCCTAATTATGCGACGGCGCTCCTCAAGCGGCATGTGGGCAAGACCTTTAGGCAGCTTGTGCAGGAGCGACGCCTGGTACGTGCGGCCGAGCTTCTGCGCGGCGGCGCCACGGCCGGGGCGGCTGCGCATGCGGTGGGCTATGAAAACATGAGCTTCTTCTACCGTAAGTTTCACGACAAGTATGGATGCACCCCCGCGGCATACCGCCGGTAAGCGCGGGGCGGATCTTCTTCGCTCCTTCGGTGTCAAAAAGTTTCAGCTGCAGCGCTGTTGCAGCGCGCGTCTGCGAAAAGAAGTGTCGGGTTTGGCACCCCTGCCCCTGGCTGTCGCGTGCGTGGGCGATACTCGGCCTATCGACCCGCAATGCAAAGGAGATGCTCATGGCAAACATCAAGTTCCCCGAGGGTTTCTATTGGGGTGGCGCCACGGCCGCCAATCAGTTTGAGGGCGCTTGGAACGTGGACGGCCGCGGTCCTTCGGTCGACGACCATTTTTTGGGCGGCAGCTACAAGGAGCCGCGTCAGATTACGATCGACATCGACTCCGACCGCTTCTACCCCAACCATGACGGCATCGATTTCTACCATCACTACGAGGAGGACATCGCGCTGTTCGCCGAGATGGGCTTCAACATGTTCCGCATGTCCATCTCTTGGAGCCGCATCTTCCCCAACGGTGACGACGCCGAGCCCAACGAGGCAGGTCTCGCCTTCTACGACCGCGTCTTCGACTGCCTGCGCGCTCACAATATCGAGCCGCTCGTGACCCTGTCGCACTACGAGATGCCCTATCACCTGGTCGAGAAATACAATGGCTGGGCGAGCCGCGAGCTCATCGGCTTCTTTGAGAAGTACTGCCAGACCGTCTTCGACCGCTATCAGGACAAGGTCAAGTTCTGGCTCACCTTCAACGAGATCAACTGCGGCACCCAGGACATGGGTAACCTCTTTGGGACCAGCATGATCCAGGGCTTTGAGGGCCCGGCTTCGGCGGTCCACACCACGCCGCAGGCCCGTATGCAGGCCCTGCATCACCAGTTTGTCGCCAGCGGCCGCGTCGTGCGCTATGCCCACGAGCACTATCCGCAGTTTAAGATGGGCAACATGGACTGCTTCATCCTCTCCTATGCCGCCACGTGCGATCCGGCCGACGTGTTCGCCACGCAGCAGGAGATGAATACCATGAACTGGTACTGCTCCGACGTGCAGGTGCGCGGCAAGTATCCGTTCTATGCCAAGCGCTTCTGGGCCGAAAACGATGTCGAGCTCGTGATGGAGGACGGCGACCTGCAGGATATCGCCGACGGCAAGGTCGATTTCTACACCTTTAGCTACTACATGTCCGGCACCGTGGGCACCCACAAGGATCACGAGATGACCGAGGGCAACATGACCTTTGGCGGCAAGAACCCCTATCTGGAGTCCACCGATTGGGGCTGGCAGATCGATCCGCTGGGCCTGCGCATCGCCCTCAACGAGATTTACGCCCGCTACGAGATTCCGCTGATGGTGGTCGAGAACGGCATGGGCGCCTACGACGAGGTCGAGGAGGACGGCTCCATCCATGACCCGTATCGCATCGCCTACTTGCAGAGCCACGTCAAGGCCATGGGCGAGGCCATCGAGGACGGCGTCGACCTGATCGCCTACACCTGGTGGGGCCCCATCGACCTGGTTTCCGCCGGCACGGGCGAGATGCGCAAGCGCTACGGCTTTATCCACGTCGATAAGTACGACGACGGCACCGGTACCTACGAGCGCCGCCGCAAGGACAGCTTCTACGCCTACCAGAAGATCATCAAGTCCAACGGTGCCGAGGGCCTGGATTAATCGACAATATGAGTGCCACCGGGGAAAAGCGTTGGGATGGGCTCGCGATTCGAGTCCCCACCTTAGCATTTGAACCATTTGGCACTATAATCACCATAGGCATGCGCACAACGTTGCGCTTAATCAAGAGGAGAAAACGTATGGGTCTGTTTGACATGTTCAAGAAGAAGGCTGAGCCCGCGACTGCCGCTGCTCCGTCTTCCATCTCTGCTTCTGCCGGCGCCGACGTGCTGTGCTCGCCCGTCAAGGGCAAGGTCATCAAGATGGCCGACGTGCCCGATCCCGTCTTTGGCGGCGAGGTCCTGGGCAAGGGCTGCGCCGTGTGGCCCGAGGACGATCTGGTCTACGCTCCCTGCGACGGCAAGGTGACCGTCACCATGGGTCACGCCGTGGGCCTGCAGTCCGATAGCGGCATCGAGGTTCTGGTGCACGTTGGTGTCGATACTGTCAACATGAACGGCGACGGCTTCGAGGGCTTCGTCAAGGCCGACGATGTCGTCAAGGCTGGCCAACCCATGCTCAAGATCGACCGCGCCAAGATCGCCGCTGCCGGTTACAAGGACTGCGTCGTCGTGGCCGTGTCCAACACCGCCGAGTTTGCCGATGTCGAGCTCGCCGTCGAGGCTGAGTCCGCCGTCGCCGCCGGCGATGCCATCGTCAAGGTCGTCCGCAAGTAAGCTGCGGCAACATAAGGATGTTTTGGGGTGGTCGAATTGTCCGACCACCCTTTTTTATTACAATGCGGCGGAACGTTTTATTGCGCGTTGGGCGGACCGGTAAACCGTTCGGACGTTAAATCGAGCCGACTGCGCCTTTGCTTTGCCGGGGGTGTTCGTTATCGGCTAGTATGGCCTTATTGTTACGACGCGCACCGCGTCGGGAAGCGCGGTGCCGCTTGTTGGGAGGAATGTCATGAAGAAGAAGCTGCTGCTTGCGCCCCTGATGGCTGTTCTGGTCGCGTGCGTGGTTGTGCTTTCCGGCTGCGGAGGTCCTTCGGTTGAGGAGCTCATCACCGAGGATCTTACGACGCAGTTTGACGAGGTCAAGAACGGCGGCGACGACTTCCTCGCCGGCCTGGAAGAGGCCTCGGGCGACGAGTTTGAGCAGCTGGGCATCGATCCCAAGGAGTACGCCAAGAGCTATCTCGAGGGCTTTGACTACAAGATCGGCGACGTGACGGTCGACGAGGACAAGGGTACCGCAACTGCCGAGGTCACCATTACCTGCAAGTCCATGAACCAGATCGTTGAGGATTTTGCCACCCAGTACCAGGAGAAGGTCGCCGCGCTCGATTCGATGCCTTCCGATGACGAGCTGTACAAGATGGCCGGTCAGGTTATGGTCGATGTGACCAAGGCTGCTAAGACCAAGGACACCAAGGTCACCTTCAAGTATTCCTGCAATGACGACGGCGAGTGGTCTGCCGACGATTCCGCAACCAACGAGATGATGAATGCCATGATGAGCTAGGGGAGTTACGCGGTAGTTCGTTACGGCGTTTTACCAAACGCCGTAACTGCCCGACGCTGCGCGCCGCCCAGGACGACAATTTGTCATTCAAAAGGCGAGGCATGACCCGAAGGTCTATGCCTCGCCTTTTTCATGCCAACTTGTTCGTCCTGGACGTCGCTCGCTGTCCGTCCTCTACCCGTGACGTTACCATCGCTGGAGTAGTCATTGGGAAGGCGGTGCTTGGGGACGTTCCTTTCCTGACGGCAGTTGGGGACACTCCTTGTGCCGGCGTTGCATCGCGAACGCTCGGGAAAATGCGGCCCGGTTTTTGGCCGAATAGTGGGTCGCGGTTTCCGGATGAGGCGGGTTGCGGAAAGTGCGACCCGGAATATAGCTCCAAAACGGGACACAGTTTCCCCGACGCGCCTCAAACGGAAAGCGCATCCCATTCCGGAGCTCCAAAACGGGATGCGCTTTCCTTGCGGAAGAATTGTCGCAGCCGCATGGAGCGGCGGCTTCGTTACTCGCCTAGAATCAGCGCCGCGAGCTCTGCCTGGCTGTCCACCACGTAGTCGGCGCCGGCGGCTTCCAGCTCTGCGCGGCCGCGGAAGCCCCAGCTGACGCCCGCGCTCTTAAGGCCGGCGTTATGACCGGTCAGGATATCGACATTGGAATCGCCCACGTAGAGCGTGGTCGCCGGGTCGGCGCCCAGCGCTTCCATCACATGCAGCGTGACGGGCGCCTCGGGCTTGGGCGGAAAAGCGTCGACACGGCCCTGGACCAGCGCAAAGCGGTCGGGGCCAAAGTACTTCTCGATAAGCGGGGCCGCCGAAATGTGGTCCTTGTTGGTGAGCACGGCAAGCTGGATGCCCGCGGCGTGCAGGCGGTCGAGCATCTCGGTCGTGCCGGCATAGGGAGCGGTGTGGTCCTCCTTGTGCTCACCGTAATAAGCCCTAAACTCGGCAAGCGTCTGCTCAAACATACGGCTGTCGCCCGCATACTCGGCAGGCATAAAACGCTCAACCAGCTTGAGCATGCCGTTTCCCACCTTATAGCGGTATTCGTCAACGGCAAACGTGGGCCAGCCGTGCATCTCACAGGTATGGTTACCGGCGGCTGCCAGGTCCTCAAGTGTGTTGAGGATAGTGCCGTCGAGGTCAAAAATCACATGGGAAAACGCTGCCGCCATGGGTGCTCCTGCCGCTTGAGTTGTAAAACGCACCCCATGATACTGGGCATGCGTGCCGGGCATGTTTGGAATCTGAACATCTCCAGGGATATCAAGCCACATCGCGCCAGCCGTGCAATTCCGCCCTAGTAAATTCTCGGCAGCTGCTCTCCCACGAGCATGTCGAGGATGCGGGTCGAGCCTTTATCCGATATCGTGCGTAAACGCAGCCAGAAACTCTTCGAAGGTGTCGGTCTGCATGAGCCTCATCGTGGTCTCTACCGAGGAGAACACTTCGATAATCAGGTCGAGCACATCTCTAAAGAGCCCCATGTCTTCCTGCGCGGTACCTATAAGCAGCACAAATCGCACGTCGTGGCGTCCCCAAGGAATCGGGGCGTCATTGTGGACCACGGCAATAAACGAGCGCTTGGGATACACCGAGATCGCATGGGGTATGGCAAGGCAGTCAGTAAACGCTGTCGATGAGACGTTCTCGCGCAGATGCACGTTGGCGATAAATTCGGGCGTTACGAGCTCCTGAGCAGCCAAAAGCTCTCCCATTCGGTCGATGCAGCTTGTGGCGTCAACCGCGTCTATGTTGCGTATAAATAGCTCCGGCCGCAGCAGGTGCCCCAAAAGGCCCTGAGCGTAGAGGCGCCGTCGCCGCTCTTGGATGGCACAAAGCCGGTCGCGGATCTTTCGCACGTTCTGTTTAGTGAGGATGGGCCCGATCAAGATCTTGGTGCTACCGCCACAAACCGGCACGTCGACCGTAGTGACCACCACATCGCTCTCGGGAGGATCGGCCAGGTAGCTATCACAGCTTCTCACGGCAACAACGCTGATGTCGTCTCCAAACTCGGCCTTAAGGTCGTCGACAAGCCTGCGCGCAAAGTCGTGATACTCCTCGATGATGACCGTGCAGGTGATGGCGCCGTCGGGTGCGGAGAACTTCTCAAAATAGGCGCCGATGTGAAAGGCGATAAACGCGATTTCGTTCTCGCCTACCTCGATATCCATGGCCGTCGAGAAGCGATGGGCGATATAGACCGCCATATCGTAGACCGGTGCGTACTCGCTTTTGATCTGCGCAGCGAGCGGGTTGGGGTAGCTTACGTGGTAGACGGCTCGTTGGTAGGCGTTAAACATATGCAGGACGAGCTGCAGGCGCATGGGCTCGTCGATAAAGCGCGGTAGGTTGTAGCGCTTGCCGCACTCGTCGAGAATCCCCAGAACCATGTCTACAAAATCGCGGTCAATGATGCTTGAGAGCTTCTCGCGGTTGAGCTCGTCAAAATCGCAACGTTCGACGGAAAGCGCCAAAAGCAGCAGGATTTGCTGAAAATCGTCGCGTGGGATGGCACAACCAAACTCCTTCTCAAAGTAGGCGGCAATGCGCTGGGCGCAGCGTACGATCTGTTCGCGCTGCCCGAGTTGTGTCACTAGGCCGTCTGCGTCGATGGGGCCGTCCACCTCGCTGAGCTCGTTGTTCGAGGTGAGCCTGATGATGATCACTAACAGGTGCACGAGCAGGTTGGAGAGCGCGTAGTCGTTGATAAATAGATCCGAGCGCTGGCAGATCGCGACCAAGCTCGAGAGGGTTGCCTGCACGTCAAAGTCGGGAAACATGTTTTCGAGCGTTTTGGTTGAGGTGAAATAGCCATAGGAGTTGTGGGTGGCTATGTGGCCGAGAAGCTTGCGCTTGTCGGCCTCTCGCCCCGTGAGTTTCATGCGGTAGTCGTGTGTCTCGACATTGAGGTCGAACTGCCGAACGAGCGCGCGCACCTGCGGCATCACGGAGCTCTGAAACGTGCTCTCGCTGATAAAGAGCTCATCGGCGATATCAAAGACGGAGAGTCCATCGCATGCGTTGACAAGGCGGGAGATAGTAAAGTCGCGCCTGGAGTCCGCGTTCGCGGGGAGGGTATTGACACCTTCGCAAGGACTAGCGGAAGCGCTGGCGGCAGCCGGCGCCGCCGTGGCAAGGCGATAGCCCTCTTTAGACGATTCGATATGTCGCGTACCGGTCTCGTTGACCTCTGCAACATAGTTGCGGATGCTTCGCTCACTCGCGCCCAAAAGGCCGGCAAGCATCGAGGAAGACACCCATGAGCTGCTGTTTTCGAGCACGTCGATCATGCGGTTGATGCGGTTCTGCTTGGCGCTCGCCATGGCTTTCCTCCAAGAGATGAACGGCAGACAGGGTGTACCGCCCCATGGTATCTCAGGTTAAGAAAGGGTGTCTTTTCCAATTTGCCGCCCAAGCGGAAAATCGCCCGGTTTGCCGCGCGGGCGGAAAATCTGCCGCCTTGCCGCCATGCGGCAAAAAGTCGGTTGGTTTTTGGGGAGATGTATCCGTATGGTTAGGCTCATCGAGGCGACCGGAGTCGACACGGCGTCTTAAGGCTCGAATGCAAGACGTTCAATTATAGAAAGGAGCAATATCATGGTTGATGAAAATGAAACCATTAGGCTATTGCTCGCATGCGGTATTGGCGCATCGACTGGGTTTATGGCCGCAAATATGCGCAAAATCGCGAAGCAACGTGGTCTTGACGTGACCGTGAGCGCGGTCAGCAAGTCGGAGATTATGGACTATGCCGACAAGATTGATGCTCTGCTATTGGGGCCTCACTTTGCGGCTGAGGTTCCAGCAACGCAGAAACAACTTGAGCCATATGGCGTAAAGGTTATGTCAATCGATCCTGATTATTATGCCGCCCTCGATGGTGAGGGGATTCTCGAGGACGCATACGATCTTCTTGATATTGAGTTTGATGGCGAGTAGGGGGCGAGCCGATGTCGAATGTTATGACTAGGGTGCAAGGCGGAATTGAAAAGCATGTTGTGCCCGTGATTAACAAACTCACAGCAAACTACTGGTTTGGAATAGTCGCAAATGCGGTGCTGTACATCGTTCCCTTTACAATGGTCTCTGCGATTCCAAGCCTCTTCAATGTCGTGCGTAATTTCATTCCTGTACTTCCCGATCTGACTGCGCTTAATACGTATTCCTTCGGTTTGGTTGGAATGTTCATCGCATTTATTATTCCTCATAGCGTTTGCATCAAGGAGGACGATAAGGGCAGGGCTTTGATTGCCGGATTTACCGGAGTCGGTACCTTTATGCTGTGCATGAACCCTCAAACCGTTGATGAGGGCGTGGCGTTTGAGATGTGGAAGTTCGGCTCGAGCGGAATGTTTGCCGCCATGGTCGTGGGTATCTTTGTTGGAGCAATCTATAAATTCGCAGCCCATCACAGCTTCTTTGGAGAAGATTCGGTTATTCCGGATTTTGTTAAGAATTGGTTTGACAGCATTATTCCGATCTTGCTGAGCCTCGCCATTGCTTATTTGCTTACGTTCCTTGCAAAAATCGATGTATTTACCGTAATCGCGCTTCTTCTTTCACCGGTTACTAACTTTGGGCAATCGCTTCCGGGCGTTGTGTTCATTGCACTTGTGATGGACGTGTTTTATTTCTTCGGCGTGTCTGGTTGGGCCTTTATTTCGGTCACTTTGCCTATCACGCAGGGCGGAATGGCTGAAAACATGGCGGCCGTGGCGGCGGGTGCAACGCCTACCAACATCAATGCCTATGGCCTTTCTCGTTATTACATGATTGGCGGAGAGCTTAATACGTTGCCGCTGGCATTCATGATGCTGTTCTCAAAGTCAAAGAAGAACCGTACGCTTGGCAAAGCGACATTTGTGCCATCGCTTTTCAACATTAATGAGCCTCTAGTATTCTCCACGATCGTAAATAATCCCTATCTGTTTATTCCTGTTATTCTCCAGGCAATCATTCTCCCCGCGAATGCGTATCTTTGGCTCCAGTTCGATTGGGCCAGCCTTCACACTCAGATGTTTGCCATGAACTTCTTGCCTAATGCTGTTTCGGCATATTTCCTTTCAAATGGCGATATTCGAAATGTTGTGCTTGTCGCTGTCAACCTTATTCTCGCTGCAATTATTTGGTATCCCTTCTTTAAGGTCTTTGATAAGCACGCTGCTGAGGAAGAGGAAAAGAGCGAGGCTGAGCTCAAGGCAAAAAGGGAAGCAAAGCGTGCCGCACGTGAAGCCAAGAAGGCTGCAAAACTTGAGGCGAGCGGCAACGTTGGTGGCGATACCGAGAACGCTATGACATCCGAGGGATTCTCGGTAAAGACGGGAGAATGATATGGGCAAGCCAATTGATGTCAATGCGGTGGCCATGGAAGTCATTATAAATGCCGGTGATGGGCGGGTTTGCATCGATCAGGCCATGGATTGTTTGGCGTCCTTGGATTTTGATGGGGCAGAAGAGCGACTTGCCGAGGCAGACTCAAAGGTCTTGGCCGCCCACAAGGCGCAAACGGCCACCATTCAAGCGCAGGCTGCTGGTGAGGAAGTTGAATACTCACTTTTGTTTACGCATGCGCAGGACACTCTGATGACAATCAGCGCCGAGCTGCATATGGCGAAAAAGATGATGCCGGTCGTTCGTGCTCTTGCGGCTCGTGTAGGCGAGTAGGTTGAATCTTCCAATTAGGCGCCATGCGGTGGGAGGTTCGCAAATTCGGGCCTCCCTTTTCTTTAGGAGTAGACAATGAACAATAGCTTTACCAACAGCGCGTTTCCTGATGGCTTTCTTTGGGGCGGTGCGACTGCTGCAAATCAGATTGAGGGTGCGTTTAATGAGGGCGGACGAGGCCTTGCGACATCTGATTTTGCGCCGTTTATTTCACGTGAGGCCAATCGCGGCTACGAGGGTCAGCCTCTTCCGCATAATGCTGTTACGTCCGAGATACTTGAACAAATGAAGGAGCATCCGGAGGATTACAATCTCCCCAAGCGTCGCGGCATTGATTTCTATCATCGATACAAGGAGCAGCTTGCCGAGATAGCGGAAATGGGCTTCAAAGTTTTCCGTATGTCCATTAGCTGGAGCCGCATTTTCCCGAACGGTGATGATGAGAATCCGAACGAGGAAGGCCTTGCATTTTACGATCGCGTCTTTGACGAGTGCCATAAATATGGCATGGAGCCAATGGTGACGCTTTGCCATTTTGATACGCCCCTGCATCTCGCGAAAGCATACGGTGGTTTTAAAAGCCGTCACACGGTTGACGCTTTCGAACGTTATGCGGCAACTTGCTTTGAGCGTTATAAGGGGAAAGTTAAGTATTGGCTGACGTTCAATGAGATTAACAACGTATTGACAAATCCATTTACATGCAGCGGCGTCATCTTGAACGAAAAGGATTCTGAAACGCCCGAAAATCCGTATCGAGGAAATTGGGAGATGAAATATCAGGTCTCCCACAATCAATTCGTGGCGAGCGCTAAGGCAGTCATTAAGTGCCACGAAATCGATCCGGATGCAAAGATCGGAAACATGCTTTGCCGTCTTGAAAACTACGCAGAGACGCCAAAGCCCGAAGACCAGCTTCAAGTTCTCTTTGAGGACCATTTCAACTGGTTCTACAGTGATGTTCAGGCTAAGGGCGAGTATCCGTATTATATGGATCGATTCTTTAAAGAAAACAATATCCATATTGAGATGGAGCCCGGTGACAAAGAGGTACTTAAGTCAGGAGTTGTTGATTTCGTAACAATTAGCTACTACATGACTTATATCATGCGATACAAGGGCGAACCGGTGCCTAAGCCTTCCGGCTCTCTGGTTACAGCGATTAGGAATCCATATCTAAAGGCCTCGGAATGGGGTTGGCCGATCGATCCTATTGGATTCCGAATTACGCTTAATCATATTTATGATCGCTACCATCTTCCGATTTTTATTTCCGAAAACGGTCTCGGCGCGGTCGACAAGTTGGATGAAAACGGATATGTCGAGGACGACTACCGTATTGATTACTTGAAGCGTCATGTTGAGCAACTTGCCGAAGCGCTAAAGGATGGCGTGGACGTTTTTGGCTATGCATGGTGGGGCCCCATCGATTTGGTCAGCTCCGGAACTTCCGAAGTGAGTAAGCGATATGGATTTGTTTCTGTCGACATTGATGACTTTGGAAATGGAAGTCTGAAGCTTGGCCGAAAGAAATCGTTCTTCTATTACAAGAAGCTCATCGCCAGTAACGGCGCCGACACCGCAACCGATAACATTGTGGTGGAGTAAGGAGCAGAGATGGTTTCCAAGACGACGGTCGTCAAGAACCCGAGCGGTATCCACGCGCGCCCTGCATCGCTGTTTGTGCAGGAGGCGAGCAAGTATGAGAGCTCTATCACCGTTGCCAAGATGGGCGGAGACGCCAAGGATGCTAAGTCCATCCTGATGGTCATGAGCATGGGGATGACCTGCGGTTGTGAGATCGAGATCGTGGCCGACGGCACTGACGAGGTGGCTGCTGTCGATGCTCTCGTGGCGCTTATCGAGAGCGGCTGCGGGGAGTAGACGGGTAAGAACCGCCTCGCGGCCTTCGGAGGCGCCGGGGACGGAGCGAAGCCGGGCCGGCCGGCGCTCGCCCGTTAGCAAATCCTCGGTAGCTGCTCTCCTACGAGCATGTCGAGGATGCGGGTCGAGCCCCAGCCGGTGCGTACGCGCACGGCGGGACGGGCGCCCTCGGCAAGTGGCAGCACGCGACCGACGATGGCGGCATTCTCGCCGTAGCGGGCGGCGCGCATGGCGCTCAGCGCGGCATCGGCTTGCTCGGTCGGCACGACGGCAACCATCTTGCCCTCGTTTGCCACCTGCAGCACATCGTAGCCGAGCATCTCGCAGGCGGCCTGCACGTCGGGGCGCACGGGCACGGCATCCTCGTCGACCTCCATGGCAACGCCGCTGGCCTGCGCAAACTCGTTAAGCGTCGAGGCCAGGCCACCGCGCGTGGGGTCGCGGAAGCAGTGTGTGTCGGGTGCTGCGGCAAGCACATCGGCAATCAGGTGGTTGAGCGGCGCGGCATCGCTTTCGATGGTGCTCGAAAACGCCAGGCCCTCGCGTTGGCTCATGATGGCGATGCCGTGGTCGCCGAGTGTGCCCGACACCAGGATGACGTCGCCGGGCCGGCAGTTGGCACCGCTGAGCGTCACGCCTGCGGGCACCTCGCCTACGCCAGCGGTATTGATGTAGACGCCGTCGGCACCGCCACGCTCGACCACCTTGGTGTCGCCGGTGATAATCTTCACGCCTGCCTCATGTGCCGTTTCGGCCATGGTCTGCACAATCTGGCGCAGCTTGTCCATGGGATAGCCCTCTTCGAGGATAAAGCCGCATGAGAGGTAGCGCACATTAGCGCCCGAGGTCGCGACGTCGTTGACGGTTCCGCACACGGCGAGTCGGCCGATATTGCCGCCGGGGAAGAACTGCGGCGAGACTACAAAGCTGTCGGTCGACATGGCGATGCGCCCGCTCGCGGGCAGCGCAGCGACGCCGGCATCGTTGCCCTCGAGCAGTTCGGGCGACCCAAAGGCATCCAAAAAGACCTCATCGATGATGCGTTTCATCATCTGGCCGCCAGAGCCGTGGCCCAACAGGACAGTGCTATCGGTGGCAGTACGGGACATATCGAAAACTCCAATCGTGGGGGGTCGGCAATAGCTGAGTGTGGCAGAATCGATGTTAAGTAAAAGTCAGCGAGCGCCATTCAGGCGAAGTGAGTTGCCTTGAAAGAGGAGGCTGCTGGGCTTTTGCCCGCAGCCGACGATTGAAAGGCAAATCGCTCGCCTGAATGGCGCGCAGCGTCGACCGGTCCGCCGTTCGTTAGAACGGCGGAACCTAACAGCCTCGGTAGCGGAAATATGCTGCACAGCTGCCCTCGGAGCTCACCATGCACGGTCCGACGGGATGTTCGGGCGTACATGCGTGGCCGAACAGCGGGCAGTCGCTCGGCGTGATGGCGCCGCGCAGCACGTCGCCGCAGCGGCACCCGCGTGGTTCGACCGTCGGTTCAATGGGTACGTCAAAGCGGGCGCCGGCATCAAAGCGCGCGAATTCGGGCCGGATGGAAAGACCCGAGTTGGCAATCGGTCCCAGTCCGCGCCACGTGGTGTCGCACGGCTCAAATACCTGCTCGACCAGCTGGCGCGCTACGGGGTTGCCGTCAGCGTTGACGCCACGGCGGTAGGCGTTGTCGATCGCCGGCCTTTTCTCGACAACCATCTGGACCAGCATGCAGATACCTTGCAGGATATCGACCGGCTCAAACCCGGTGACTACGCCGGGGGTCTCGAACTCATCGACCAAAAACCCAAAGGGTGCCAGGCCCGTGATGGTAGCGACGTGTCCCGGAAGGATAAAGCCGTCGATAGTGGTCTCGGGATCGTTGGCGATGGCGCGCAGCGCCGGCGGCGTGGTCTTGTGGGCGCAATAGACCGAGAAGTTCTGGAGTCCGCGTGCATCGGCCTCCAAAATGGCGGCGGCGATGGTGGGCGTCGTGGTCTCAAAGCCGACGCCCATAAAGATGACCGGGCGATCGGGGTTGTGTTCGGCGATATCGAGTGCATCGAGCGGGGAGTACACAATGCGAATATCGCGCCCCGCCGCCTTTTGCGCGGCGAGCGAGGTAGACGACCCGGGCACGCGCATCATGTCGCCAAAGGTGGTGATGATGGCGCCGTCCATCTTGGCGAGCGCGATTGCATGGTCGATATCGCGGTTGGCGGTAACACAGACGGGGCAACCCGGACCGCTCAGCAGTTTGAGCCCGGCAGGCATAATGGAGCGAAAGCCATAGCGACCGATGCTCACGGTATGCGTACCGCAGACTTCCATAAGGTTGATGCTGCGGTTGCCGACAAGCTCATGAATACGATCGATGAGCTCGCGAGCCAGCTTGGGGTCGCGAAATGCCGAAAAGTCGATACCGGAGCGAACCGGCTGCGCCGCCGCCACTAGTATGCCTCGGCCGGGTTGGTGGCGAGCTGGTCCTCTTCGGCCAGCTCGGTCATGGTATTGACGAGCTCGAGTGTCTCTTGGGCTTCCTGCTCGTCGACAATCTGAATGCCAAAGCCGGCGTGCACGAGAATATAGTCGCCTACCTGTGCCGTCGGCACGAGGCGCAGCGAAACGGGGCGCTCGATGCCCATCATGTCGACGGTCGCCTTAAGGTCGTCGTCGCGTTTGACCACTTTACCGGGAACGGCAAGGCACATAATGTTCCCCTTTTATACGTTTTGCGCTGGATAGGCGCCTAATTACCCATCAGTTGATGGTAGCGCTCGCGGGAGTCACGAGCAAACGCGTTACACCTGTGAGACGGCGGCGCGCAGGCTGGCAAAACGCCTATCGCGATGCTGTCTGCGCGACGCGAGCGCGAGCGATGGCGGCCTGACCGTAGGCGATGCAGCCGTCGTTGACGGGCACAGTATGGGGGACCAAGACGGCAAGACCGGCGTCTTTGAGTTCGTGGGTAAGGAGCTGAAGCAAAAGCCGGTTCATGAACACACCGCCCGAGAGCGCGACGGTATCGAGGTTTTCGCGATTGCAGATCTCGCACGCGATGTGGGTCGTAGCGTGCGTAATGGCGATGTGAAACTCGAGGGCGAGCCTGTCGGCCGGCGTGCCTGCCTCAATTCCATTCAGAAGAGATTCGATGAGCGGTTGGGGGTCCAAGATGGGGGAGTCGTCGGCAGACGTGAATACGCCTGCATGATTGCCGTCGAGACGAACGGTCTTACCGCCGAGCGCGGGCCAGGCGGCGGCTTCGAGTTCGATGGCGGGCTCGCCCTCGTAGGTTGCCTTGTCGCAGATGCCCAGAATTGCCGCCGCGGCATCAAAGAGACGACCCATGCTGCTGGTACGCGGGCTGTTGATGCCGCGCTCGATCATGGTGGCTGTCACGCTGCGCGTTTGCTCGTCGAGGGCGCCCAATAGCCCCGCGGCACCCGGGTGCTCGAGCAGGCCGAGCTCGCTCAGCAGGGCAAAGGCATTGCGGCGGGCGTCGCGCACGGAGGCCGCCCCGCCGGGGAGCGCCCAGGTGCGCAGGTGCGCGGCGCGTTCAAAATCGGCAAGGCCGGCAACAAGAAACTCGCCGCCCCAAATGGTCCCATCGGTGCCGGCGCCCGTGCCATCGAAGGCAATGCCGAGGACGCGCGCCTCGGGCGCAAGCTGGCCTGTGACAATCGCTTCTGCCATCACGCTCGCGATGTGCGCATGATGGTGCTGGACTTCGATAAGCGGCAGATTGTGCTTCCGTGCCAGTTCACGCGCCCACTGGCTCGACAGATAGCTGGGATGCATGTCACATGCCAAGGCGGCAGGCGCCAGGTCAAAGAGGTTTTCCAAGCGCGTGCGCGCGGCGTTCCAGGCATCGAAGGTCTCGCCGTTTTCGACATCGCCGATATGCTGCGACACAAAACAGGCCACATGGCCGTCGGCGTCCTCGCGCGTGAGCGCGATCGTAGCTTTTTGCTGCGGCCCGCAGGCGAGCACGCAGGGTGCAGTGCCGTCGAGCGCCGGCAGCGCTAACGGCTGCGGCGCATATCCGCGTGCGCGACGCACAGGCATGGCGGCACCATCGACCACGCGTACCACGGAGTCGTCGTAGCGCGAGAGAATCGCGCGGTCGTTGCCGAGCAGCGCGTCGGCAATGCCGGCGGCAACGAGGCGCTCCCAGGCAAGATCGTCATCGGTCTCGATGGGCTCTTCGCTCAGGTTTCCGCTGGTCATGACGAGCGCGTGCATACCGCGGGCTTCTGCCGCGGCAAGCAACAGATGCTGAAGCGGGGTGTAGGGGAGCATAACGCCAAGCTCGGGCAGGTCGTGCGCGACGGACGGTGCGAGTACGAGGGCGTCGGGAGAATCGCCGTCGCTCCCGCAAACAGCACGCCGGCGCAGCAGCACAATGGGGCGAATGCTGCCGGCCAGCAAGCCGCGCTCAACGTCGTTGACATGGCACAGGCGTTCAACGTCGGCAAGGTCGCGTACCATAACGGCAAGCGGCTTGTTGCTGCGGCGTTTGCGACGGCGCAGCTCGGCTACCGCCTGCTCGTTGGAGGCGTCGCATGCCAAGTGAAATCCGCCCAGACCCTTGATGGCGACGATGCCGCCGCTGGCCAGCAGCTCGACGCAGCGCTCGATGATAGCGTCGCTGGCCTCGCGTGTGGTGCCGACGGCCGGTGTCGCGGACGAATTCCCGCACGCATCGCCGTTCACAGCCTCGCGCCAAGTAATATGCGGCCCGCAATCAAAGCAGGCATCGGGCTGCGCGTGAAAACGCCGGTCGAGTGGGTCGGCATACTCCGCGGCACACTCAGGACACATGGGAAAACAATTCATCGAGGTGGCCGCTCGATCGTAAGGCAGCGAGCGGATGATGGTAAAGCGCGGCCCGCAGTTAGTGCAGTTGATAAAGGGGTAGTGATAGCGCCGATCGGCGGGGTTGAACAACTCGCGCAGACAATCATCGCAGGTGGCGATATCGGGCGAGACGAGCGTCGTGTGCGCGGTCTGGTCCTGCGATGCCACAATGCGAAAGCCCTGCTCATCGGCAGCGCTCCAGCCGCCAGGCTCCAAATCCGCAATATCGACTCGCTCAACGCGGGCTGCCGCAGGCGCATGCGCAGAAAGCGCGGCAACAAAAGCATCGAGCGCATCGGCCGGAGCGTGCGCCTCGATATGCACGCCGTCGCCCGCGTTGAGCACCCATCCGCAAATGCCATGCGCCATGGCCTCGCGATACACAAACGGCCGCATGCCAACGCCCTGCACAATGCCCGTCACATGAATATGCACATGTCGCATGCGACACCCCTCATCAAAACCGACCAAAAAGGGACAGGTTTATTTTGGTCGGTAAAACTTCTAAACCTGCCACAACAAACCTGTCCCTTTTTGGCAGGTGCGCTATAGCCCCAGGCTTTGCTTGGTGGCGGCGCAGGTGAGCTCGCCGTGCTTAACGCCGCGCAGGCCCAGCAGTCGGTCGGCTAGTTCGTAGACGCGCTCGCCGCGACCCTTGAGCGCCAGAATCTCCAGACAGTTGTGGTGATCCAGATGCACGTGCATCGTCGATACGATTTCGTCGGTGTAGTCGTGCTGCACCTCATCCAGGCGGCGTGTCAGGTCGCCTGTGTGATGGTCGTAGATCATGGTGAGCGACCCGATAACGTGCTCATCGGGCGTGCGCATCTGCTCTTTGGCGATCGAGGCGCGAATCAAATCGCGGACTGCCTCGGAGCGGTTGGCCACGTCGCCGCGGCGCGCGATCTGTTCGTCAAAACGGCGCAGCAGGTCGTCAGGCGCGGTGACCGAAAAACGGACCAGCTCGGAGCCGGAGCCACTACAGCGGCAGCCCGCGTCGCCGTCCGCCCCGTGCGGATGCTCGTGCTCGTACCCGCAGCCGTGCTCGTGTTCGGCCACGTTACACCAGCTTCACGGAGCCGACGGAGTTGTGGTCGGCCTCGATGGCCTCTTCGTAGCCCTCGAGTGCGTCGTGGGCCTCGTGCAGCGCGGTCATGGCTGCCTCGAGCTTGGCGCCGATGCGCTCCATGTCAAAATTCTCGGTCGCATGCAGCAGCTGATGGCTCCACTCGTGAGCGAGCTCGATGGTGTCGTCGACCTGCTTGACGCTCATGGCAAGCTGGCTCATGTTCATTCCAACATCATGCATGGGAAATCTCCTTGTGTAGGCGGTAATCCGGCGGTTCAGATTTTACTACGCCCGCTCTGCGCGCCACTGCATAAGAAAACGGGTGCGAGTCTGTGCGACTCGCACCCGTTCACTGGGGGCTGTTTGTGGCTACCATACTATCCGTGGTCGCACGCGCCGCACCCGGCAGTCCGGCGAGCGGTACAAAACCGCTCATGGACGGCGGGTAAGTAACAAGCGTATTACAGATGCTTCTCCAGCAGCGCCTGCAGCCTCGCCTTGGGCAGAGCGCCGACCGAGCGGTCGATCTCCTCGCCGTTCTTAAACACAATCAGCGTGGGGATGCTCATGACGCCATACTTCATGGCCAGGTCCTGGTTGTCGTCGACGTTGCACTTGGCCACAGCCAACTTGCCGGCCAGCTCGTCGGCAACCTCGTCTACGATGGGCGAGAGCGAGCGGCAGGGGCCGCACCACGGGGCCCAAAAATCAACCAGTACGGGCAGGCTATCGTTGACGACAGCGCCGAAGTTCTCGGGGGTAATCTGCTTAATGTCAGCCATGGTGACCTCCATAATACGACGCGGCTCGGCCGCGTAAAACTCAGTACGACCGTGCTTATACCCAGCGGCCCGCAAAGCAACCACTCGCGGGCGGCTCTTTTATATAATGGTGGGCACGCAAACGATTGGAGAGCGCATGCCCACGTCACAAAGCCAGAAAAAAGAAGCCATCGCTCAGGCGACCGAGCAGGAGCTCGCGTCGCTTGCAGATCGCGGTGTGCGTATCGCGGGCAACGCGTGCTCGCCGATTGTGCTGGTCAAAGGCGATTTGGATGAAGCCGAGTGCTCGGGCGGCGAGCTGGCCGCCGGCGCGGATGGCGCCGCGTTGCGCAAGGCGCTCGGTGCCATCGGATATGCCCCCGAGGATTTTTGTGTGCTGGCAAGCGTCGCCGGCGCGGGCGACGGAGCGGTCGCGGCGGGCGAGGCCCTGACGTGCGACCTGTTCCGCGAGGCGCTGGAGACCTTGGACCCCGAGGCGGTGCTGCTGCTGGACAACAGTGCGGCCGATGTCATGCGCGAGACCTATGCCGATATGCTTGTGGCAATTGATGACTTTGACACCGCCATGCTCAAGCCCGGCCTGGTCGCCCATGTGCAGGGGCGCCGCGTGCTGGCGCTCGACGGTTTTGAGGCGGCGCTCACCGACAAGGCCGCCAAGCAGCGCATGTGGGCCTACATTAAGCAGCTGACCCCGGCGGCTGCACCGCTGTAGCGAGGTTGGCGGCAGCCCCTACATCACGGCGCGCAGCTCAAACCGGTCGCCGTTAATGCGGAACTGGCAGTTGCCGTTCATGCGCTCGACGGCAAGCATAATGCTCTTGGTGCCAAAGCCGTGCCCAGTGTGCTGAGCCACGGGCATGCCGTCGACCATGTGCGGCGCACGGCCAAACGTGTTGGAAACCAGCAATAGAAGCTGACCGTCTTCGTAGCGAAGGTCCAGGTCGACAAACCGCTTGCCTTCGGGGGCGGCGCTCGCCGCGGCGATGGCATTGTCCAGGGCGTTCGATACCACACTGAATAGATCGACATCGCCCACGAGGACGGTTTCGGGCACGGCGGCGTGCAGGTCGGCGGTGATGCCGTGCGCGTTGATGTCCGCGGAAAGCGACGAGAGCGCAATGTTGACCGTTTCGTTGGCGCAGTAGCGGCGCACGGCGGTGCGGTCGTTGGTCTCGCAGAGCGCGTCGATGCGCTCGAGTGCCTCATCGGTGTGACCCTCTTCGATCAGGGCCGCTAGACCGCGCAGGTAGTGGCGCATGTCGTGACGGAGAACCGAGAGCTCGCGTCCGGACTGGCGCCAGGCTTCGAGCTCTTTGATGGCCGCGCTGTCGCGGGTCGCGAGCATCCAGCGCTCGCGCTCGGCGATTTCCTTTGCCTCGTATTCGCGAAGGTAGACGGCAAGAAACATAAGGTAGAACGCGCAGAGGGCGAACGCCAAAAACTCAACGGTTACTACCGAGCCCGAGTGGAAGAGCGTGGTATAGACGTTGGTGGCGTAGTCGAAGATGTAGTAGACGAGCGGCAGGATGAGCAGAATCTCCAGCTCGGTGGGGCTTTTGATCGCCAGGCGGGGGCCGATGTCGCTTGCCCAATGCAACAAGACGGCAAAGACGCCGAGCGTGGTGATGATGCGCGCCACGTAGTACGCGACCTGCGAATCGGTGACGGCGAATGCGGCGATGCCCATCCAGTTGCTGAACTGGCAGCTCAGGTAGGCACTGGTGACGCCCAGCATAACGAGCAGCGGACTCAGGCGATAGCGTACGCACAGGTAGACGACAAGCGGCAGATGCACGACGAGTGGATAGGCCTGTCGGGCGAAAAGCTCGCCGCCAACGGCATTGGCGAGGCCGAATGCGCATCCGGTTGCGGCGCCGACCCCCACCAGCTCGAGCGAATGGCGGCCGTTGATCTCGACGCCGCATAGAGCCGCCGAGGCAAAGACGCCAAAGAGCAACGTCGTCGCATGGTGGATTGCCCAAAGTACCAGTTCTGCCGAGGAAAGCATCAGCGTCTCCCGCCCTCGAACCGCACCGCAAAGTAGGCGTCTTGGAATCCCTGCTTGCAGCTGCGCGCGAGCGGTATGCACGCGCCCGAGCGCATGACGATTTCCGTGCGGTTAAAGTGGTCGATATTGCGCAGATTGACCTGGTAGCTGCGGTGGCATTTAAAGAAGGTCGCGTTTTGGACCAGTCGGTCCTCGATGCTGCGGAACGGCTCGAGCGCCTCGATATCGCGGCCATCGCGCAGGTGGAAGATCACGTGCTTGTTGCGAGCCTCGGCATATTCGATATCGGATAGGCGCAGGGCATGGTAGCCAAAGGACGTCTTGATGACGAGCTCGTCGGTCGCGGCCGGACGCAGGCTCGACAGCTCGTCGAGCAATTGCGCCACGCGCTCGTAGGTCACGGGTTTGAGCAGGTAGTCGAAGGCGCGGACCTCGTAGGACTCCAGTGCAAACTCGGGCGATGAGGTGAGAAACACCAGGCGCACGGCGGTATCGGTCTGGCGCAATTCGCGCGCGGTGTCCATGCCGTTGACGAGCGGCATGATCATGTCGAGCAGGATGATGTCGGCGCGCGATGCGGCATGGCGTGCCAGCAGGTCCTCGCCGCGCGTAACGAGCGCAACATCGACCGCCGTGCCCGTCTCGGTCGACCAACGGTCGATCATTCGGTGCAGTCTATCTAGAAAAGCGACGTCGTCGTCGCAGGCAATAATCTTGAGCATTCGGCCCCCTTAGTAATTCGATTTTGCCACATTGGGTGCGTACCGCTCGCGGGGGTGCGCACCGTTTGCGCCCCACGGCGTGCAACTCGCGCCAAGCGGCAGGGCGTTAGAAAGTGCAGCAGCAAAATAATCCGTGGATAAACATGTCAATACATGCTGGTGGCTGGCCGGGGAACACGCCAGCCGCCAGCGCCAAACGATGCCAGACATCGCGAAGCATAGGGATAAGGGGAGCTACGATGAGGGAGAAGAATACGGGAATGCGCGCCGTGCTGACGCGCCTGCTGGGCATCGCCACCGTGGCATGCGCGCTCGTGGCGTCGCCGGCGGTGGCCGAGGCGGCGACTACGGCGGATATTCCGCGCGACGCGATTCTGGCCCAGAGAAGCGATACGGGCCTCCAATACCCCTACTCGGTGAAGCTCGAGGCGGGAAAAGACTACGTCATCGGCGGTGAAATTACCCTTGGCCACTATGAGGTCGAGGGCGGCACCAAGGACGATCCGACGCGTGTTTACTTTTCCAACAAACCTAAATACGGTGGCCAGATAGTCGACAAGAGAGGTTCTACGGCCGGCGAGCTCTTTGTCCTCAAGGGCGGCTATATCGAATTTATCGGCACCAACGGTTCCTTTGAAACTACGTTTAACTGCAATGGTCATAGTTTCTTGTCTGACGATGCAAATCCGGATAAAACGTATGGCGCAGATTCTGTTATCGACAAGAGACGTGCCGGTGGGAGCTTAAACTTCAAGATGAGCGGCATCGACCTGCGAACCATTAAAGGAAAAAGTTCCAAACGCGCTATCGCGCTATACGGCACGATGGACGGGGGCGAATCGGCCGTATTCGAGGACGTCTCTGTAATTGATTGGGATTGCAGAACGGGAACGGCGAGTTATGGACATGACCATAGCTACGGGAACAGTACTTACCTATATACCGCCTCTCCTGCTCCGGTTACCATCCGCGGTTCGCAGAACAGCGGGAAGAATCTGGACGTAACCTTTAACAACTGTAAGTTCGAGGGCAACCGTGACCACTGCGCTGGCGCATTGAGCGTTGTGGGCCGTGGGTTCCGTCCCAGTGTCGTGCTCAATAACTGCACGTTTAACAACAACAGGCAGGAGTCGATCTGGTGTAAGAGCCTTGGGGTCGAGGATACAAACGAACACACTCATGCGGGCAATATTGTCGTTAACAATTCGGATGTCACGCTCAATAACTGCATCGTTCAGTCGACGGACTCGCGGGTTCCGGCGGCGAACTATACGCAGGACATGGTCATGACGAGTGCAATCGCAGTTGCTAAAGGCTCGACATGTACGCTTAACAATACGTATATATCCGATACCTATGCCGTGGGCACAGGTGAATACAAAGATGCGAATACACGTCGAAACACCGTGTATGCTCACGGAACGGTGACGCTCGCCGGTAATACGACCATTACTACTAACGGTGATAAGGGCGCCCGAGGCCTCGCGCTCGACACGCCGGGGATTTATTACCTCAGCAAATTGAACATTGCAGAATCCTTCACGGGCAAGGTCCAGCTGTCGCTCAAGGACGATCGGCTGGGCGCTTATAAGGGCACACAGTGGAAACTTGGCACTTGCGATATCGATGAGGCCGACCTGCGCGCTCGCGTTACTACGGACGATCCAAGTGTCGGCATTGGAAAGACGGACGACGGATATGTGTACGCCTCGCGCCTGCCGCACAAGCATGTGTGGTCGGTGGAAAAGGCCACCAACAGCTCATGTCAACTGAAGGTCACCTGCTCCGGCAAGATGCGCCCGAGCGATTGCAACTACAAAAATGGTTATGCCGTCGAGCTGGGCATCGATGGAGCAACGTCGGATAAGGGAAAGCTTGGCGTTACATACAGCGGCGGCGAAGTCGCTCCAACGCTGACGATGTCGAATAAGGACGGCTATGCTCGAGACGATATCGTCTCGACGGGAGGCGTACACATCTCCGGGTCTCGGTATTACAAGCTTTCGAAGTGGGGCGATGACGCGGGCGAGCCGCTGGAGTATGTCCCTACCGATGCAGGGATCTACCGTATCGAGTCTACGGTTAAGGTCAAGGGTCAAGAGGGCGACCTGACGCTTACTCGCGAGTTCCAGATTAAGCCGCTAGAGCTGAGCAAGGTCAGCGGGCTCACGTTTGAATTCAATGACGGCGGAGAAGACGCCAAGATCAATGGTGAGACAGTTCGTGCGTACCCGTGGACGGGTAAGACGATTGCGCCGAGCTTCTCTGTTAAGGTCTACAACTACGACACTCAAAGCTGGTCGTACTTTGTCAAGGGCGACGACTACGAGATTGATAATGATCCGTCGTATAGCACGGTGAGCGCGATCGGTCCTCCCAGTTCCAATTCTTATTACCCGTACTACCAGGTCTATATCAAGGGCAAGGGCAACTACACGGGCTCGAGATATGCATGCTGGACTATTACGGGCACGCAGTTCGAGGACGTGATGGCCGAGGGATTCGAAGGCCCCTATGATGGGCAGGCGCATGGCGTCAACATCTCGGTATCGAATGCCCCTGCCGACATGAAGATTGAGTACAGCGTGGATGAGAGCGACGAATGGACGACGGAGGTTTCGAGCTACACGGACGTTCAGCGCACTCGCAGGGGCGAGGTTCGCTCCGTGACGGTCGATTATCGCATCACCGCGAAAGACTATGTGACAAAGAGCGGGTCGGTTGAAATCAAGATTACGCCCGCCAGCCAGCCTGTTCCTTGGCGTTATATCGCTAGCGAAGGCACAGGTGTCAAGGTCAAGGACGAGAGTGCACATTTGCTTGGCGATGGATCGCTTTCCAACCTGAATGAGACCTATGAGTGGAGAAAATTCGGGGACACATACTGGGAATCCATCCGTGCTGGTAAAACTTCAATCGAGTCGCTTGCTGCCGGGAAGTATGAGGTGCGCTTCAAAAAGGACAACAACCACTACGCTTCGGGGGCCAACGTCTTCGAAATTGCGGAGGGTCCTTGCGCGTCCGCTGACGGTGCTTGGTATAAAACCAAGGGTTCGAGTGGTGCCCACTGGCAGGTGTGTCGATGCGGCAAGAAGCTCAACGAAGACACGCATGTCTTCTCTTGGGAGGAAGTTAAGGCTCCCACCACCGAGAAGCCCGGTCTAAAGCGGTATCAATGCTCCACGTGCGGCTATGTCCTGCGCGAGGAGGAGATTCCCCCGGCGTGCATCGGCGGTTATGTCGGCGTGTATGACGGCAAAGAGCATGCCGTGAGCGTTGACCTTAAGGCTGGCGCGACGGCTCAGTTCAGCATCGACGGCGGCAAAACGTGGAAAACGGATGCTCCTGCAATCAAAAACGTCGGCAAGACCACGGTCGACTATAAGGTGACCACCCCTGGTGCTTCTGACATCAAGGGGCAGGTGACGCTCGAGGTGATGCCGTGCCCGATTACGGTGGCGCCAGCTCCTGCTTCTAAAACGTATGGCGACCCGGACCCCGACTTTACCTATGAAGTGACGGCCGGCTCTCTTATGGAGGGCGATACGCTTTCCGGTATTACGTACAAGCGTGATGAGGGCGAGAATGTCCTGACCGGTTATAAGACGTACAAGGTGACGGCTTCTCAGGAAGAGGGCGCCAACGCTAATTACGACATTACGTTTGAGGCGGGCAAGTTCACCATTACGCGCCGTACTATCGATGTGACGTGGAATGTTGGTCAATACGTTTACAACGGCCAAGAACAGGGTCCCACGGCAGAGATAACCAATCTGGTTAACAACGACGACGTGTCTCTCAAGGTCACTGACGCCGCAAAGGTAGATGCCGGCACGTATACGGCGAGGGTGACTGGGCTCGTCGGTGAGGATAAGGTTCTCTCTAATTACCGCAAGCCCTCGGGTATTGAATGCACGTATGCTATCGCCAAGGCCAAACGGGACAGTGCTCCCAATGTAAAGGCGACAGCGGAGACCGTGAGTGGTAAACACGACGGTAAGATTGAGGGCGTTGATACATCGATGATGCTGGGCAAGCCTAGCAAGCAGATGATGTTCATCAAGGCAAGTGATCTGGTTGATGGCGACAAGCTTGAGAATCTGGCGCCTGGTTCCTATCGCCTGTGCTACGGGGCTACGACGAATTACAACGCTTCCAAGACCGTTACCGTTACGGTCGATGCCGGCCGCAAGCTCAAGGTGACGCTGCCGGCCGAGCAGGCGGGCTACGCGCTCACGGCTGACGCGACCGAGCTCGACTGGCACGGTTCTGCGACGCTTAAGTTTACGGTCGCGGACGACTATTACGCGACTAAGGATTTTTCCGTTAAGGCAAACGGCGAGACCATCAAGCCCAGCGAGCAGGGCGTTTACCAACTGTCTAAGGTGGAGAAAGACACCGTGATTACCGTCGAGGGCATCGCCAAGCATGAGCCCGATGGTACCGGCTGGAAGAGCGACGGTTCTTCTCACTGGCATGTTTGCACGTGCGGTGAGCGGATCGACGTGGCCGAGCATTCCTTCGAGTGGATAATCGACGAGAAGCCTACGGTCGAGAAGCCCGGATCCAAGCATTTGCACTGCACTGTCTGTGACTACAACTCCTCCGATAAGGTTGTAATCCCGGCGGCCTCTGTTGCCGGCTACTCCGGCGAGTATGACGGCAAGGTCCACACTGCCGATGTCTCGGCCCTGCCCGAGGGCACGGCGGTCACGTACAGCATCGACGATGGCGTCAATTGGTCTGCCTCCGCTCCCGAGATCAAGGACGTCGGCACCCTGCCGTTCAAGTACAGCGCGATCGTCGACGGAGCCGCTATCGAGGGCGAGGCGAAGCTTGTGGTGACGCCGCGCAAGGTCACTGTGACGGCGTCCGATGCCTCCAAGACCTACGGCAACGATGATCCCGAACTGGGCTGGAAGGTCACCGAGGGCGAGCTCGTCGAGGGCGAGAGCCTCCAGGACATCACCGTCTCTCGCGAGGCCGGCGAGACCGTGCGCAAGGGCGGCTACGTCGTGACGGCGTCGCAGTCCGAGGGCGCCAACCCCAACTACGATATTACGTTCGTTGATGGCAAGTTCATCATTAACAAGCGCGAGCTCACCGTGACGTGGGACGCTACCACCGAGTTCACCTACGACGGCGAGAAGCACTGCCCCGAGGCGGAACTCGGCAACGTCATTGGAGATGACGACGTCTCTGCATATGTTGACGGTGCTGCGGTCAAGGCCGGCGCTTACACGGCGAAGATCATCGAGCTGACGGGCGCCGACAAGGGCAACTACAAGCTGCCGGCAACGGGCCTGACGCGCGAGTTCTCCATCAAGAAGGCTCCCAAGGGCGCACCGGTGGTCCAGGGTGTGGCCGAGACCGTCAGTGCCAAGGCTGACGGCAAGATCACGGGTGTCAACGCCGCTATGGAGTGGCGTGCCAAGGACTCGGGTGAGTATCAGGCCGTGTCCGAAGGCGCGACCGAGCTCAGCGGTCTTGCCGCGGGCACGTACGAAGTGCGCTACCGCGCTGATGACGACCACGAAGCCTCCGCCGCGACCAAGGTTACGGTTGCCACGGGCCGCAAGCTCGCTGTGGCGCTGCCCGCCGAACAGGTCGGCTACAAGCTCACGGCTGACGCGACCGAGCTCGACTGGCATGGCTCTGCCACCCTCACCATCAGCATCGAGGACGGCTACTTTGCCGACTCACTCACCTATGCCGTCAAGGTCAACGGAAGTGCCGTGACGCTCAACGAACGCGGCGAGTTCACCGTCCAGGACGTCGAGGGCGACGTGAGGGTGACGGTCGAGGGCGTGCGCAAGCACGAGGCCGTGAGCGATACGTGGATCTCCGACGACAATACGCACTGGCACGAGTGCACTTGCAGCGGCAAGATTGACGAGGCCGAGCACACCTTTACGTGGGTTGTCGACACGCCTCCCACGGCGACCGAGAAGGGCTTCGGTCACCGTCAGTGCGTCGTCTGCGGGTACGCCCTTGCCCCCGAGGAGATTCCGGCTGCTGCTATCTCCGGCTACTCCGGCGAATACGACGGCGCGTATCACACGGTCAATGCTTCGGCGCTGCCCGAGGGTGCGACGGCCGAGTACAGCACCGACGACGGCAAGACCTGGTCTACCTCTGCCCCCGAGATCAAGGACGCCGGCGCGCTGGATGTTGCCTATAAGGTGATGATTGGCGGTGCGACGGTCGAGGGCAAAGTGACGCTCGAGGTTACGCCGCGTGCGATCACGGTCACCGCTCAGGACGCCTCCAAGATTTACGGCGAGAAAGACCCCGTCTTTGAGTGGTCGATCACCTCTGGCGAGCTCGTCGGGGACGATACGCTTGAGCTCGAGATCGAGCGCGAAGACTGTGACGATGTGCGCGAGGGTGGCTATGCTCTGCGCCTGACGCAGCCCGAGGGTGCGAACCCCAACTACGCGATTACGTTCATCGACGGCACGTTCATCATCAACCAGCGTCTGCTTACCGTGACGTGGGGTACCACCGAATTCGTCTACGACGGCAAGGAGCACTGCCCCGTGGCAGAGCTTGGTAACGTCATCGGCAAGGATGACCTTGGTGCATTCGTTGACGGTTCCCAGACCGAGGTTGGCACCTATACGGCGACCCTCGCCGAGCTGACGGGCAAGGCCGCGGGCAACTACACGCTGCCCGCCGATGGCTTGACCTGCGAGTTCTCCATCAAGAATGCCGCGCAGGACGCGCCGGTGGTCCAGGCCGAGGCCGAGACCGTGAGCGGCAAGAAGGACGGCAAGATCACGGGCGTCGACGGCACCATGGAGTGGCGCGCTCGGGGCGCCGCCGAGTACCAGGCCGTGGGCAAGGACGTGACCGAGCTCAAGGACCTCGCCGCCGGCGTGTACGAGGTGCG
>CATWID010000004.1 GCA_958350755.1 uncultured Collinsella sp. | reverse complement strand
TTTATGAGGTCGGCCGTGCTTACGCCGATCATCCGGGCATTCTGCGCGGCGACGATATGACCACCGAGACGCTCGTGGCCAAAACCATGTGGACACTCGGCCAGTCACGCGATGCCGCCGAGATCCAGCGCCTGTTCTACAGCCAAGTCAACCACGACCGCATCCCGATGGCGTAATCCCTAAGGCAGTTCCACTTATCGCAGCCTCAAACGACAGGTGGTCCCCCTCGGGCCGTGCAAAAATCGGAGTATTCTGCAATTTCTCCGCCGGAGGCGCAGAATCGGCTGATTGTTAGACAAACTTTTAGGACGAACGGCCGTCTAGTAAATATTTATTCCTCATTTTTATTTAGCGCGTGGATTAACTACTGTTAAAAAGGCAACGCCAGCCGCTCGGGCTACCATCTACGGCTGAACAGGTGCTGAATACTCGCGATTTTGCACATCGCAACCAGGGGGACCCGCCCAAAGAGCGTCAAATACAGCGGGGGAACGCCCTATTCGATACCCTCGAGAAGCTCTGACACCGTCATGCCAAGGGCGGGCGCGATCTTAAATAGAACCTTGAGCGTGAAATTTGCCGTCCCATCTTCGATTCGGTCGAGGTAGGGTCGGCTGATTCCTGTCGCCACACAAAAATCAACCTTGGAGATACCAAGGTCCCTGCGTGTCTCTTCGACCCGCCTGCCAAGAATCTGTTTAGCACGTTCGTCCATGCAGACGAGTTTGAAATGGAGCCGAACATAAACGTAAACTATAGTTTACGTTTTGCCGAATACACAGGAGTTTTCTATGTCGGGTTCTTCGGTCCGCACGTACCGAGCCACGCTTCGCACAAACAGCGCACCGCCAAAGCTCGTCGTCGTTGAAGCAGAATGTCTTTCGCCCGATGAGCGCACGGCATTTGCATTGCTATCAAGTCGCGTCGCCGCCGTTCTGGTCCCTTGCCCGGCGCAAGGCGAACTTGCCATCCAATGCCAAGCGCACAGCTGCTCGCTCAATCAGGCTGCCGTAATCGCAACCAGCCAACGTGGTCTGCCCCTTCTCCTGGAAGCCGGTATCGCACTCGCCCTTCGCGGCGCCGGATACGAAAACGAGGCCGCCGCCGACATGGTCTTTAAACCACAATCGAGCGGCGGCCTCGCAGCAGCCCTTGAATATGCGTGCAGGCTCGTTGCCTAAAAGGACAGGCTAGAAACCAAAGCCAAAGCCCGTTCCGGTAATCGCCGAGTACATAAAGTAAACGTTGACCACGTTGAGGAACACACCCGTGATGCAACCATTACGCAGGTAGCGCTCGCACACGATGCGCGCCATGGCGGCGGAGTCATCATTGTTTTTAGCCTGGCGTCCTGCCGTAAAGTACGTCGCCACGCTCAGCAGCAGGTTGAGCACCGGCAGTGCCAGCAACTCGTAGCTCTTGCCCCAGCGCGTCACCTCGCCGGCTGCATTAAACTTCGTTGCCACCTCGGGACCAATGTTGGGGATCACAAACGCCGCTACCACCAGCGGAAGCACCGCAAGTACGAGCAGCGCGATACCCATGTAGCCGACTTTTTTGCCATATTTAAACATGTGCGTCGTCCTTACACGTTAAAGCGGAAGTGCACGACGTCGCCATCGGCCATGACATAGTCCTTGCCCTCAATACGCAGCTTGCCGGCGGCCTTGGCGCCCTGCTCACCGCCGAGCTCGATGTAGTCGTCATAGCCAATGACCTCGGCCTTAATAAAGCCGCGCTCAAAGTCGGTGTGGATAACGCCGGCGGCCTGCGGGGCGGTCGCGCCCTGACGAACCGTCCAGGCCTTGACCTCCATCTCGCCGGCCGTAAAGAACGACTGCAGGCCAAGCAGCTTATAGGCCGCCTGTGCGAGCACGTCCAGGCCGGGCTGCTCCAAGCCCAAGCTCTCCAGGTAGTCGGCGGCGTCCTCGGGATCGAGCTCGGAAAGCTCGGCCTCGATCTTGGCGCAGATGGGCAGCGGCTTAACACCATCGATGGGCGCCAGATCGTCGTTGAGCATATCCTCGTCCACGTTAGCCACATACAGGATGGGCTTCATAGTGAGCAGGAACAGGCCCTTGGCAGCGGCGCGCTCCTCGTCGGTCATCTCCATAGATGCGGCGCGCTTGCCCTCGTTGAGCCAGGCAAGCAGACGCTTGGCGACCTCGAACTTGGGCATGAGCTCCTTGTCGCGCTTGGCCTCCTTCTCGAGCTTGGGCAGCTGCTTCTCGAGCGTACCCATGTCGGCCAGGATGAGCTCGGTCATGATGGTGTCGGCATCGCCGGCGGGATCGACGAACTCGCCCGTACGGCCCACCTCGCGCATGACGTTGGGGTCCTTAAAGTAGCGCACGACCTCGCAGATGGCGTCGGTCTCGCGAATGTTGGCCAGGAACTGGTTGCCCAAGCCCTCGCCCTCGTTGGCGCCCTTCACCAGACCTGCGATGTCGACGAACTCGACCGTCGCCGGCACGATGCGACCCGGGTTAACGATGTCGGCGAGCTTTTGCAGGCGGCTATCGGGCACGTCGACGATACCCACGTTGGGGTCGATCGTGGCGAACGGATAGTTGGCGGCAAGGCCGGTCTTTTTGGTAAGCGCGGTGAACAGCGTCGACTTGCCCACGTTGGGCAGGCCCACGATACCGATGGAAAGGGACACGACAGCTCCTTTTGGTACAAGCATTTCAAACTGCATAAGTATAGCGCCGCCGCAGCATCTGGGCTAACCCGGACGCCACGGCGGCACGAATGAAGCAGAGATAGGGGTCGCTGACTAGTCCGCGAGCTTTTCCACCTGGTCGAGCATCTTGTCAAGCTTGGCCTTTGCCTCGGCCTTGACCTTCTCAGCTTCTTCGTGGGCCTTGGCCTTCTGGGCGGCCTTTTCCTCGGCTTCGGGATCGACGACGACCAGATTGGACGCGTCATGCTTAACTAACTTGAGTGCATGCTCGGGGCACACCTTGACGCAGGCACCGCAGCCCAAACAATACGTGGACTCCAGTGCAAAGCGGCCGCTTCCCACCAAATCGCAGGCGAACGTGGGACACACATTGACGCACTCGCCGCACGACGTGCACTTGTCAAAATCGCACTCCGGCGTGCTCACCTGCATGTTCTGGGCAAGCTCGGGGTGGTTTTGCAGCGTCGAGAGCACCAGCTGCCGCCCGTGCGTGAGCGAACGGCGACGCTTGGTCGTCGTGGTGCCGCACATGGTGTTGAGCGTACGCTCCAACTGGGTAATCTGATGGCGATGGGCTTTGAGCTTCTGCGTCACCGAGGCCAGTGCCGCCGTTGCCGGATTGAGCTTTGTCACGGTAAGGCCCGTGGTGCGGGCGATCTTTTCCATGTACTCCTTGCGCTCGTACTCGCGGCGCTTATGACATTTGAGGCTCTTGGGATCGACCTCCAGACCCATGCCCGCGCCGGCCCACTCCTCGGCCTTCGCAATCGCCTCGCCCAGGATGTCCTCACCGCCGGTGTTGCGGCACTTATCGCACACGCCCAGTGGCAGGTACACGCTCACGTTGGGATAGTCCGCCAGTACCGAGAACCAGGTCTCGGCCGTAATATCGCCCACGCAGGCGACAACAACCTCGTTCTCGCGCGGCATGCGCTTAAGGGCACGCGTGCAGGTAACGTAGGCGGTCTCGTGGCTCGTAGCCGCCGAGACAATGTCGTCGTAAAGGTTTTTGGGCGCCAGACGCGGCGAAATAATCGCCTCAGTCGGACAGGCGGCAGCGCACAGGCCGCACTTGCGGCAGGTATCGAGGATCTCGATGGCGTCTTCCTCGACCTCGATGGCGTTGACCGGGCACACGTCCATGCACGCGGTGCAGCCGCTCTTTTCGTTTTTGCAGGTCAGACACGGAATCGTGTTGCCGCGCGGACGCTCCTTGTAGTCGGCAGGATTCCACTGCGGCGCCGACGGATCGAGCGCGTCGGTCACGCCGCCAAGCGGGTTTTTAAGAAAGTCGAAACCCTTGCTGATCTCGATAATGTCATCAAACAGATCGTGTTCCTGCGCCATGCGCGGCCCCTCCCTGAGCAGTGCAAACAAGCAAGAGATAATAATACGCTATCGGCCCGTGCCTCGGGCAAATTACACGCGGAGCACCTTTGCGGCAAATAGCCTATGGCCTATCGCCGCCCCGATTGCACAAGGTCGATCAAGCGCCAAGCTATGCCTCGCGCATGAGCTCGACGAGCTTTTGCTTGGTCACCTTGGCCTGCTCGTTGGCCATATTGCGTTCGTTTCTAAAGGCCGCATCCGCAACGCTCATCAGGTCGGCATCGGAAATCTCGCCAAGGCCCAGCTCCTCGAGCGTCGTCGGCAGACCGACGCGCTGACAAAACTCGAGCACCTGTTCAAGCTCGGGCGCACGCTCCAGACGAAGCTGGACCACCAGACCAAACGCCACGGCCTCGCCGTGCATAGCCTTGCACTCGGGCAAAATCGTCAGGCCGTTGGCGATGGCATGCGCCAACGCCAAGCCACCGCTCTCAAAGCCAACGCCCGAAAGCAGGATGTTGCACTCGATCAGGCGCTCAACCGCTGGTGACATGCGACCCTTCTTGAGGTCGCGCTTGGCAGCGACGCCGCATTCCATAAGCGTGTCGTAGCAGGCACGTGCCGCGACCAGTGCCAAGTGCCCCGGCGCGCCACCGTGCTCGTTCGCGCCTCTCGCCGCGGCGCACGAACGCGCCTCGAAGTACGTTGCCAGCGCATCGCCCATACCAGCGACCGTCATACGCAGTGGGGCCGCCGCGACCACGTTGGTATCGACCACGACCAGGTCCGGATTCTTCTCGAGCATCAGATAGCGATCGAACGACCCATCCTCGTGATACAGCACCGAAATCGCGCTGCACGGACCGTCCATCGAAGCCGCCGTGGGGCATACACACAACGGCAGCTCAGCATAAAACGCAACGGCCTTTGCGATATCGAGCATCTTGCCGCCGCCAATGCCCACCACCATGTCGCAATACTCGGCCTGGGCTTCCTTGGCCATTTCGACAACGGCATCTTCCGTACACGGACCGTTGTAAATCTTAAAGAACGGCTCGCTTAGATCTTCATCCAGAAATCCATCGACGATCTGCCTGCACAGCCGATCCTCGGTGCCCTGGTCAAACAAGACATAGGCAGCGCAGCCCAACCATGACAAATACCTGCCCTGACGCGAAAGTTCGCCCGGCCCCTGAACATACCGGCCGGGACCGCCGTAAACCATAGGAAGCGCCATACGAGAATCCGCCCTTCATCAAACAATGATTGGTGCAAAGTAACCTGACCCCTTTGCACCAACTTGGTGCGATGGGGTCAGGTTAGTTTGCACCATAGCAAAAAGGGGCAAAGCCGTCTGCTGGCTTTGCCCCTTCCTTAGCTTGATTTACTCATCCATGAGATAGTAGTGTCCCAGCGCGTCGGCACCCAGGATGGCGTTTGCGACCATCTCGGGCGTCACCTCAAACGGCATATTGCACATGGTGTCATCGGGCGCGCAGGCGGCCTCGGCAACAATCATGGCCTGTTCGCGCGTAAGCTCGGCAACGCCAAGTTCCTTCATCGTGACCGGCAGGCCCAGCTCAATGCAGAAGCCCAAGACTTCCTCGAGTTTCTCAGTCGGAGCATCCTCGAGTACCAGCTGAACGATGGTGCCAAAGGCGACCTTCTCGCCATGATACATGCCGTGGCACTCGGGCAGAATCGTCAGGCCATTGTGGATGGCATGAGCAGCAGCAAGGCCCGAGCTCTCAAAGCCAATGCCCGAAAGCAGCGTATTGGCCTCGATGATATGCTCGACTGCAGGCGTGAGCGCACCCTTCTCCAGCGCGACCTTGGCCTTGACGCCATCGGCCATAAGCGTCTCGTAGCAGAGCTTGGCAAGCGCCAGACCGGCCATGCCGCCTTTGCCACCAGCGCAGGTGCCACCGTCGGCATCGTGCGTCGCCTGGGCCTCAAAGTAGGTTGCGAGCGCATCGCCCATACCTGCCACCGTCAGGCGTACCGGGCTCGCCGCGATAACCGTCGTATCCATAAGAACGATATTGGGGTTCGCCTTAAGGAACAGGTACTTATCGAACTGGCCGTCATCGGTATAGAGCACGGAGAGCGCCGAGCACGGGGCATCGGTCGAAGCGATGGTGGGGCAAATGATGACCGGGGACTCCAGGTAGTAGGCGACGGCCTTGGCGGTGTCGAGGATCTTGCCGCCACCGACGCCGACGATGATGTCGCAGCCGTTGTCGCGCGCGAGCGCAACCAGGCGATCGACCTCGCTCTTGGAGCACTCGCCGTTAAAGTCCTCAAACAGCAGCTCGGCCTTAGCCTCGGCAAAACCACCCTCGATCTTGGCACCGACGCGCTTCTTGCCCGAAGGCGTCACGATGACGAGGGCCTTAGCGCCGAGCGGCTCGACATAGGAGCCGAGCTTGGCGAGCTCGTCCGGACCCTGGATGTACTTGCTGGGGCTATTGAAAATTGCAGCCATAACTATCCCATTCTCTAAAAGAAAAAAGAAAGGGGCTCCGTACGGATACGTGCGGAGCCCCTCGTTACGATAACAAGAGTCGATTAGAAATCGATGTCCGTGTCGTAGTAGCAGGCCTTGAGGATCTTCTCGAAGTCGGCAGCCTTGGTCTCACGCGGGTTCTCGGGCGTGCAGGCGTCGGTCTCGGCGTTCGCAGCGATCTCGGGCAGCTTGGCGAGGAACTCCTCCTCGGAAACCATCTGCGGGTTCTCGGCGTCGACCTTCACGCCACCATTCGCGTAATCCTTGATGGACTGCGGAATGTTGAGCTGGTCATTGAGGTCGCGAATCTTCTGGACGAGCGCAGCGATGAGCTCCTCGTTGGTCTCGCCGGGAAGGTGCAGGATCTCCTTGGCCACGTAAGCGTAACGCTCAGCAGCACGCGGGTCCTTGGAGTTCCACTGGATAACCTTGCCCAGGTACATGGCGTTAGCGGCACCGTGGATGATGTGGCCGTTCTCGAAGGCAGCACCGGTCTTGTGAGCCATGGAGTGAACGATGCCGAGCAGGCCCGAGGAGAAGGCGATACCGGCGATGCACTGAGCCTCGTGCATGTGCTGACGGGCCTCATGGTCGCCAGCATAGGACTTGGGCAGCCACTCGACGATCTCGCGGATGCCGTGCAGGGCGTTGGCGTCGGTGAACATAGAGGCGCAGGTGGAAACGTAGGCCTCCATGCAGTGGGTCAGAGCATCCATGCCGGTGTGAGCGCACAGCTTGGCGGGCATGGTGTAGGTGAGCTCGGGGTCGACGATGGCGACATCAGGGGTGATGTTGAAGTCGGCCAGCGGGTACTTGATGCCCTTGGCGTAGTCGGTAATGACGGAGAACGCGGTGACCTCGGTAGCGGTGCCGGAGGTAGAGGAGATGGCGCAGAAATGAGCCTTCTGACGCAGCTCCGGGAAGCTGAACGGCTGGATGATGTTATCGAAGGACTCCTCGGGATACTCGTAGAAGACCCACATGGCCTTAGCGGCATCGATAGGCGAGCCGCCACCGATGGCGATAATCCAGTCGGGCTCGAACTCGCGCATGGCCTCGGCGCCCTTCATGACCGTCTCGATGGACGGGTCGGACTCGACGCCCTCGAACAGCTTGACCTCGAAACCGCCTTCCTTAAGGTCGTTCTCGACGTCCTGCAGGAACCCGCCGCGGCGCATAGAGCTGCCGCCAGAAACGATGATGGCCTTCTTGCCCTTGAGGTTCTTCACCTCGTGGCGAGCGCCCTCACCAAAGTACAGATCGCGAGGATTGGTAAAACGTCCCATACTGTGCCTCCTAAACAAGCCCCTCTTAGACTTGCGTATATAACGGAGCACCCAATTGGCTCCGTTAGGACCGGTTTGCGCGTTGCCGGCGATGACAATGCGCGATGTCTAAACGTCTCAACGCTCAGACAAACACTATTTTACCGTTCTGGTTGGTCAGTTATTCACCTAAAGCCGCCAATGATGAAACGTTTTTTCTATCCCTGAAGACCCTTGTGCGGCATTCATACTCCCAAGCTGGGCAAACGTTTTATCAAGGTTGACTACATATCCTGGGCAGGACTGTGCCCCTCCAAAATATGCACCGTTCGCCGCCAAAAATCGACCGTTTGCGGCACCGTGATACCACTCGGTCGTCCAAGGTGCCGACATTTGTGCGACATCCGTCTTCGTGGTGCAAAGGTGCAAGTCCAAGTGCGACACCCCCGGTGTGCCACATGCGGGTAAACTAGAACCTTATATAGAGACATTTGAACCCTAACCGCAGCAAAGGAGGCCCCATGGCATTCGATCCCATTCAAGAGGATTGCCATCGCCTCGTTCTTGAGGCCTTGCGCCGCGACAATATCCCGCTCACCGATGGCACCGCCGTAGAGCGTCTGATGGAACAATTCACCCGCAACCCCGCGCCGCTCATCGTGCATGATCGCGACCGCGCCGGACATCTGATTGCCAAGGTGGTCGAGGCTGTCGACTACCGCATTCCCTTTATCCCCGACGATGCCCAAGCCGAGCAGGAAGAGGCCGCTGCCGAGAACATGCTTCGCGAGGCCGCCGCGCTCGATCCGACCAACTGGGATGCCCAGCGCATGCTGACGGCCCTCACCGCCGACTCCAACGAGGAATACGTACAGTACCTGGTATCCAAGCGCGATGAAGTCGAGCATGACCTGGCGTTCAAGATCGCCTCGGCGCAGGACCCCTATGAGCGCGAGGCCGCGGGCGACCTTATGCGCCGCCCCTACCTGCGCTGGCTTGCCGCCCTTGCATCGCGCGCCCTCATTAGCGGACGCTATCGCATGTCGCTCGAAGCTGCAAACCGCAGCCTCGACTTTGCCCCCAACGATCCGGCCGGCGTCCGCCACACCGCGATGCTCGCCATGGCGAAGCTCGAATACCCTGCCGAGGAGCTCAAGCGCTTTCGCTCTGCCCACTCCGTCCCCTATCTCGCCAACACGCCGCTGCGTCGTCGTCCCAAGGACGCGGAGCGCGACTTGGACCCGTGGACGCTCATCGCACTGATGAGCGCAGCCTGGCGCGAGCTGGACTACGAGGGTGCCGAGCACTACTTGCGCATCCTTGCACGCTCGTGCCCGCACGCGGCCGAGGCACTCTACTTCCAAACCGAGTTTCCCGATGGCGTCTATGCCCGCGTCAACGTGGGTGCAGGCTCCACCGACGAGCTCGTCCTTGCACTGTCCGAGGCGACGCCGGTACTGCAGGAGGGCCTGGGCGCTCCCGACAACGCCAGCTTTGCCGCCTGGGTCGCCACCAACGACATCGTGCGTTCCCAGATCGACGAGCGCATCCTGCGCGCAGCCGAGCAGGGGCTTCCATTTAAGGGAGGAGACCTCTAATGGATCCGAGCGTCTACATCCCCGCCTACCTGGAGCGCACCTATCTGGCGTCGCACCCCGAGCTCACCGATGCAGCACGCGAGCTTGTCCATAACGACATGAGCGCGAATCCCCAAAAGTATGCGCAGTCCGAGCATGCCCAGGCGCTGCTGTCCTATGCCGGTGTTCATCGCCACCTGCTCGACGAGCTCCATCGCATCGAGGACATGGGCAGCGACGAGGAGTTCGAGCAGACGCGCAATCGCCTGTTCGACGACATGCGCGATGAGCTGCTCAAGATTGTCCGCGTCGATGCACTGGCCGTCGACGCGCAGCTGCTCGCCATCATCCTGGCCGACACGCCCGTTGACGCTTGCCTGGGCGACCTGATGAAGCTCGAGGCGACCACGGCCGATTACCTGCAGCGAAGCGTGCCCGGGTTTGATATGGAGGCCCCGCACTACTGGGCCAATAATGTTTTGGCCGACGGTGTCACCGCAGCGGACCTTACCGTGAGCGAGCCGGCCCTTATCGGGTGGCTCCACACACTCGAGGCCATCTCGCAGCTGTGCATGGCAAGCGCCCGCTACCGCGCTGCTGCCAACTACGCCCGCCGCGTCCTTAAGGCAGAAGGCTATCCCACCCGAGCTGCCGGCACCGTGTTGCTCGCTCTCGCTCGCCTGGAAGACCAGGACGGCTTTTTTGCCCTAGCCCACCAGCTCGAGGAACAGATGGGGGCAGACGCACTCGAAAACTCTCCTTGGTACCTGCTCGCCCGCACGATTCTGCTGTTCAAAACAAACAAGATGCGCCCGGCGACGCGCGCGCTGCGTGAGTTCGCTAACCGTTGCGAGGGCGGCGCGTTCTTTTTGCTGAACCCCATGTATCAGACACCGTACCTTCCCTGCCGGCCCGAACCGCACGACCCCTGGGACCTTTCGCATCAGGCAGTTTGGGAAGCCGACGGCATCATCTCGGACACCCCCGACTTTGCCCCCTGGGCCAACGCCTGCGAAGATGTATCGCAGCTTGCCCAGGAATTTGCGCGCCGTTACGGCTTTTAACGGCGCAAACGCCACGACCATGTCATTCACGTTAGGAACGGCTTCATGAACTTCCGCTCATCTCTCGCCTGTGCCTCGAGCGATATCGCCCGCTGGGGGCTGCGCTCCGTCCTTAAGCGCCAGGGCGGCGTACTCCCCGGCCGCATCGCCATGAAGATCGACCCCGAGCTGCTAAGCGACCTCGCGAGCCTGGTCGACCGCAGCGTGGTGATCACCGGCACCAACGGCAAGACCACCACCTCCAACCTCATCGCCGACGCCGTTGCTGCCAGCGGTGCTACCGTGGTGTGCAACCGTGCCGGCAACAATATGGAGCCTGGTGTGGTGGGTGCTCTGCTCGAGGCCCGCGGCGGCCTTAAGCACACCAGCAGTGGCAAGCGCGTAGGCGTTTTTGAATGCGATGAGCTCTACACTGTGCGCGTCCTGCCCAAGCTCAAGCCGACGTACTTCGTGCTGCTCAACCTGTTCCGTGACCAGCTAGATCGCTATGGCGAGATCGATCACACCCAGGAGGTCATCGCCCACGCGTTGGAGCTTTCGCCGGCAACGACGCTCATCTACAACGCCGACGACCCGCTGTGCGCCTCGATTGCCGCGCGCGTTCCCAACGCGAGTATTGCCTTTGGCATCGACGGCGCCACGGGCACCGAGTCCGACCGCATTAGCGACTCGCGCTTTTGCTCGCAGTGCAACGCCCCGTTGGAGTACGACTACGTACAGTATGGTCAACTCGGCGCCTACCATTGCCCCTCGTGCGGCTGGGCCCGCCCTGCGCTTGTCCGTCGCGTGACGGGCGTGGAACTCGGCTGCGACGGCTACGGCTTTGACCTTGTCTTTGGACCCGATACCGACGCACCCGCAACGCACATCGCCACGCGCTACAACGGTCTGTACATGGTCTATAACGTTGCCGCCGCCTTCTTTGCCACACACGAGTTGGGCGTGAACACGGCGCTTCTACAGCCTACGCTCGATGCCTATGTGCCTGCCGGCGGTCGTATGGGGCGCTGGGATATCGCCGGCCGCACCGTCGAGGCCAACCTGGCCAAGAATCCCGTAGGCTTCGATCGACAAATCCAGTCCATCAAGACGGCAGACGGCAGACTCTGCGCTTTCTTCCTCAATGACAACGACGCCGACGGCCACGATGTCTCGTGGATCTACGACGTCGACTTCGAGCGCATCGCCGATACCTCGGGGCTTGTCGCCTTTGCCGGCGGCACGCGTGCACACGATATGCAGGTGCGCCTCAAGTACGCCGGCATCGACGCCGCCATTATCTCGGACGTCGCGCAGGCAATTGGCGCCATGGCAGACGAGGCCGCCGATGACACCTTCTACGCCGTCGCCAACTACACGGCCTTCCCGCCGCTGGTCAAAGAACTCGACGGGCTCAAAGGCACCGATGCAAGTTCGGTCGCCTCCCACGCCGTAACGCGCGCCGATGGTAGCGCTGTCCCCACCGATATCGCGCCAGTCGAGCTCTCGCGCCCGCTGCGCATCGTCTACCTGTATCCCGATGCCCTCAACCTCTATGGCGACGGCGGCAACGTCATCGCCCTCGAGCGCCGCTGCGCCTGGCGCGGCATCCCCGTTCGCGTGGATGAGGTCCGCATGGGCGAGGTGCTCGATCTGCATGATGCCGATATCGTCATGATGGGCGGCGGATCCGATCGCGACCAGCTAGCCGTGGCACACGAGCTGCTCGCCCAAAAAGACAAGGTCGCAGCCTATGTTGAGGACGGCGGTTCGCTGCTCGCCATCTGCGGCAGCTATCAGCTGCTCGGCCGTTCGTACTATATGGGCGAAAATCGCATCGAGGGCCTGGGCGTCATTGCCGCCGAGACCGTACGCGGCTCCGACCGCCTGATCGGCAACGTCGCCGTCAAGACCGACCTGGCACCCGAGCCCTTTGTGGGATTCGAGAACCACGGTGGCCGCACGCTTTTGGACGCCGATGCCACGCCGCTCGGAACGTCCGTCGTCACGGGCACCGGCAACAACGGCGACGATGGCTTTGAGGGTCTCATCTACAAGGGTGTCATCGGCACGTACCTGCATGGCCCGGCGCTGCCCAAGAACCCCGAACTCGCCGACTGGCTCATCGCGCACGCCCTCGAGCGCCGTGGCGACACACAGGCCGCCGCCCTGCTGCCGCTCAAACCCCTCGACGACACCTACGAGCACGCCGCCCACGACGCCGCCATGAAGCTCCTCTCCTAGCACCTCACCACCACAAAGGGGACAGGCACCTTTGTGGTGGTTTTCCAGTTTGCCAACGATATACGCGCCGGCAAAAAAGTCTGCTATACTCTTCCCCGCTGTCCCCATCGTCTAGCGGCCAAGGACGCCACCCTTTCAAGGTGGATATCGCGGGTTCGAATCCCGCTGGGGGCACCACAAAATCTGAGAAGCCCGTTACCAATTCGGTAGCGGGCTTTTTGCTACCGATATGCCGGGATTCGAACCCGACAGGGTGCGGATCCCGGCAAATCGGCGGCAAAACGGACTCCAAAGCGTCCTTCACAAACAAATAGCCGGGGCCCGCGCGATGCGGACCCCGGCTCAATACCGTGACGATATGTCAGTTACGCCCTACACGTAGAACAGGATGTCGTCGTAGGTCGGAACCGGCCAGTAGTCGGCGGCCACGATCTCCTCCATGGCGTCCACGGCGGCACGCAGCGTATCCATAGCGGGAACGACCTCGTGCGCGTACACGTTGGCCTGCTCCTGGCCATCGAGAGCCTCGGCCTTCTGATGTACGGCGTCGAGCGCCTTGATGGAGTCGTTGATGGCGGTGATACCGTTGCAGAGCTTGTTGAGCGTGTTCTGCTCGCACTGCATGGCGGCCTCAGCACCGGCGGCACGAATAGTCTCAAGGCCCTTAGCGACCTTGGTGGCATAGGCGGTAATGACCGGGCGATAGGTACGACGCGCCTCGCGAACCATCGTGGTAGCCTCGATGTTCATGAGCTTGTTGTACTTCTCGAGCTTGCAGTCATAGCGGCACTGAGCCTCGGCCTTGGTCAGGACGCCCGTCTCCTCAAAGAGCGCGATAGCCTTATCGGAAACAAAGGCGGGAAGAGCGTCGGCCGTGGTCTTGTTGTTGGCAAGGCCGCGCTTCTCGGCCTCGATGGGCCACTCGTCGGAGTAACCGTCGCCGGAGAACAGGATGCGCTGGTGATCGGTCAGCACCTTCTTGCAGTACTCGAGCGCGGCGTCCTGGAACTTATCCTCGGGCGTACCCTCGAGTGCGTCGGCGAAGGACTTGAGCGACTTGGCCACGGCGGCATCGAGCACCAGGTTGGAGTCGGAGACGTTCTGCTCGGAGCCGCAGGCACGGAACTCGAACTTGTTGCCGGTGAAGGCGAACGGGGAGGTGCGGTTGCGGTCGGTGTTGTCCTGCATCAGTTTGGGCAGGGTATCGGCGCCCAAGTCGAGCACGCCGCGCGTGGCATGGACGGAAGCTTTGCCATCGATGATCTTCTCGACAACCTCGGTGAGCTGGTCGCCCAGGAAGATGGACATAATCGCCGGAGGAGCCTCGTTGGCGCCCAGACGATGATCGTTGCCGGCCGAGGCGACGGAAGCGCGCAGGAGCTCCTGATAGTTATCGACGGCCTCGATCACCGCGGTGAGGAAGACGATGAACTGCAGGTTGTCGAGCGGGGTGTCGCCCGGATCGAGCAGGTTCTCGGACTCGGTGCCAAGCGACCAGTTGTTGTGCTTGCCCGAACCATTGATGCCCTCGAACGGCTTCTCGTGCAGCAGGCAGACCAGGTCATGGCGGGAAGCGATAAGCTTCATCTTCTCCATCATGACCAGGTTCTGGTCGATGGCCTCGTTGACCTCGCCATAGACGGGGGCGAGCTCATGCTGGCAGGGAGCAACCTCGTTGTGCTTGGTCTTGGCGGGAATGCCGAGCGCCCACAGCTCGTTGTCCAGGTCCTTCATATAGGACGAGACGGTGGGACGGATTGCGCCAAAGTAGTGTTCCTCGAGCTCCTGGCCCTTGCAGGGAGCGGCGCCAAAGAGCGTGCGGCCGGTGATGACCAGGTCCTTGCGCTTGCGGTAGGCGTCCTTCTTGATCAGGAAGTACTCCTGCTCGTCGCCCACGGAAGGAACGACCTTCTTTGGCGTCTTGCCGAACAGCGCCAAAACGCGCTTGGACTCACGCGAGAGCGCGGTCATGGAGCGCAGCAGCGGGGTCTTCTTGTCCAGGGCCTCACCCGTGTAGGAGCAGAAAGCCGTGGGGATGCACAGGACATCGTCCTTGATAAAGGCAGGGCTAGTGGGATCCCAGGCGGTGTAGCCACGGGCCTCGAAGGTGGCGCGAAGGCCGCCGTTGGGGAAGCTGGAGGCGTCCGGCTCGCCCTGGATGAGGTTCTTGCCCGTAAACTTGGTGATGGCGGTGCCGTCGTGGTTAGGCTCGAGGAAGCTGTCGTGCTTCTCGGAAGTGATGCCCGAAAGCGGCTGGAACCAGTGCGCGTAGTGCGTGGCGCCCTTGGAGATGGCCCATACCTTCATGGCGTGAGCGACGGCGTTGGCCACATCCAGGTCGAGGGGTTCACCGTCCTCGAGGGTTGCAGCAAGGCGCTTCCAAATGTCCTTGGGGAGGTAGTCCTTCATGACTTCCTCAGAGAACACCATGGTCCCGAAGCGGTCAGTAAGTTCGGCCATACGGAACTCCCTTCGTATCGGCACCGCGTGAGAAGCGGTGTTGATTACTAACGAACGAGCCATAGATTAGGCTCGTCGTGTTTCCGCAACATTACCGTTATGTTGCTGTCACGAAACCAATCAATGAGGTTACCGCATCGCGGCGGCGTTGCCGCCCTCAACAGCCAATCAACTGTATAAATTGCAGACCTCTCCCCATGGTTTAAGGGTAGTCAATTTGGGATGGGGCTCAATTAACTGGTATTTCGCATCAGATACCAGTCTTTATAGCCCGTGTCAAAATGAGCCGCTCTGCTATAGGAAATGCCGATAGCAAGGCATCTTTGATTGGTATCCCCCAAATAGTGAGTGAAACTCCACCGTGGCACAGTGGTGCTGTAGAATCCTTACAACACATCACACTATTACGTATCTAGAGGAGCACGATATGCGCGTCGACGAGGTTTTTAAGCAGGCAGCATCCCAGGGCACTGCACCCGTTTCGTTTGAGATGTTCCCGCCCAAGGGCGAGCTTACCCTCGACACGGCTCGCGAAGTGGCAGGCAATCTGTGCAAGCTTTCGCCGAGCTTTGTCTCGGTCACCTGCTCGGCTGGCGGCTCGGGCAACGGCGCCACCACCGCCCCCATCGCGCATATGATTACGAGCGAATTCGATACGCCCTCGGTGGCGCACCTCACCTGTGTGGGCCGTACCCACGCCGATATCGCCGCCAAGATCGATGAGTACCGCACCGCCGGCGTGGAAAACATCCTGGCCCTGCGTGGCGATCTCCCTGCCGGCGCGACCGAGGACGACAAGACCGCCTCCGACTACGCCTACGCCCGCGACCTCATCCCCGAGCTCGTCGACGCCGGCTTTTGCGTGGGTGCCGCAGCCTACCCCGAGGGCCACATTGCCTGCGAGGATCTCAACCTCTCGGTCGAACACCTCAAGCAAAAACAGGACGCCGGCGCGAGCTTCTTTGTGACGCAGCTCTTCTTTGATAACGAGTGCTTCTATCGTTTTCGCGAGCTTGCCGACAAGGCCGGCATCACCGTGCCCATTACCGCAGGTATCATGCCGTTTATGGGCAAGTCGCAGATCAGCCGCATGGTCTTTATGTGCGGCGCGTCACTGCCCTCCCCCGTCATCAAGATTCTCGCCAAGTACGAGAACGACCCCGAGAGTCTGCAGGCAGCCGGTGTAGATTATGCCGCCCGTCAGCTTTGCGACCTTAAGGAGCACGGTGCCGCCGGTCTGCACCTGTACACTATGAACCGTCCTGCAATCGCCGCAACCATTATGGAGCGCTTGGGGTAATGGAAAAACCGCACATCGATACAACCGCTGTCGAAGTGCCGGCCGACCTTGCGTCGCCGGCGCTTTATCGTATCGATGATGCCCACCATCCCCGCGTCGATCGTGCCGAGATGCTGCGCTATCTGGGCTACGGCGGTCAGCAGATTGAGCCCGAGCTGTCGCAGCGTATTGAGCTTGTCGTTGAGCGTCTGGAACTGGACATTGAGCCCCGTGGCGTGCGCCGCGCATTTGCCATCGATGCCATGGGCGTGGACGAGCAGGGAGAGCCTTGCATTCGCTTGGTCGGCACCAACGTTGAGCTGCGCGGTCGCGACATCTATCGACATCTCAAAGACGCCCGCTTTGCCGCGCTCATGGCATGCACACTCGGCATGGACGCCGAGCGTCGTCTGCGCACCACGGGAGCCCAGCAGCCCCTGGAGGGAGCCGTGCTCGACGCCGCATGCTCTGCCTATGTAGAAGCCGCCGTCGAGCAGATGGACCAGCAGGTCAAGGCTGCGGCCGCCGCACACGGACTCGCCGGTAACTGGCGCTTCAGTCCCGGCTATGGCGACTGCCCGCTTACGGCCCAGCGCTCAATCGTGAATGCGCTCAACGCCACGCGGCTCATCGGGCTTACCGTCACGCCGACCAGCCTGCTCATGCCCACCAAGAGCGTGACCGCGGTGATTGGTCTGTTTGACGGCGAAGTCCACGACGCCCAGAGCCGCCCCACCTGCAATATCTGCCGCATGCGTGAGCACTGCCGCTTCCGCGCCGCCCACACCACCTGCTATTCCAGCCATTAGGAGCCATCGATGTTTACTCCGCTTATCACTCATGATCTGGACGGTGCCGCGCTGGCGGCGCCTGTTGATGCCGCACGCCGCAAAGGCGCTGCATACAAGACGCGCACAATCGACGACCTTCGCATTAAGAACGATCGTCTGCGCGCCGCCATCGAGGGCACGGGACACCTGCTGTTCGACGGCGGCATGGGCACCATGCTGCAGGCGGCCGGCATGAAGGCCGGAGCCCTGCCCGAGCTGCTCAACTTTGAGGAGCCCCAGGTCATCACCGACATCCAACGTCAGTACGTCGAGGCCGGGTGCGACGTGATCACCGCCAACACCTTTGGCGCCAACGCGCACAAGCTCGATGGCGCCGCCACCGTGGCAGATGTCTTTGCCGCCGCAGTCTCTTGCGCTCGCGCGGCCGGTGCCCACTACGTCGCCGGCGATATCGGCCCCATCGGCGCGCTGCTGCGCCCCCTGGGTACCCTGAGCTTCGACGAGGCCTACGACCTCTTTGCCGAGGAAGTGCGCGCCGGCGTCGCCGCGGGTGTGGACCTCTTTATTATCGAGACCATGACCGACCTTGCCGAGATCAAGGCGGCCGTCCTCGCCTGCCGCGAGAACTCCGACCTGTCCGTCTTTGCCACCATGACCTTTGAGGAAGACGGTCGCACGTTCCTGGGCACGAGTCCCGAGGTGGCCGCCATCACGCTCGACGCCATCGGCGCCGACGTTTTGGGCATCAACTGCAGCCAGGGACCGGCCGAGCTCCGAGGGCTCGCCGCACGTATGCTCACCGTTACGGACAAACCCGTTATGGTGCAGGCCAATGCGGGACTGCCCCACGTGGACGACGACGGTAATACCGTCTTTGACATCCAGGCCCCCGAATACGCCAAAGCCGTCGCCGGCATGATTGAGGACGGCGTGAGCGTCGTGGGCGGCTGCTGCGGCACCACGCCGGCGCACATGGCCGCCTTGCGCACGCTTATCGATAACCACACGCCCAGTCCGCGCCACCGCAAGCCCAGCATGTCGGTCACAAGTGCCCAGACTGTGGTGGACCTTCCCTGCGACGGCCACAAGATTGCCGTCATCGGCGAGCGCATCAATCCCACCGGCAAAAAGCGCCTGCAGCAGGCCCTGCGCGACGGCGACCTGGACTACGTCGTGAGCCAGGGCATCAGCCAGCAAGAACAGGGCGCCGACATCCTGGACGTCAACGTGGGCCTGCCCGAGATCGACGAGGTCAAGGTCATCCAGCAAGCGACCGAGCAGCTCCAAGGCTCCACGCTGCTGCCGCTGCAGATCGACTCCACCGACCCCGCCGCCGTCGAGGCCGCCGTACGCCGCTACGCCGGCAAGCCCATCATCAACTCGGTCAATGGCAAGCAGCAGATCATGGATGAGATCTTTCCGCTGGTCGCCCACTATGGAACCAACGTCGTCGGCCTTACGCTCGACGAAGGCGGCATCCCCGATACCGCCGAGGCCCGCTTTGCCATCGCCGAACGCATCGTGGCCGAGGCCGCCCGCTACGGCATCGGCCCGGACCGTATCCTCATCGACTGCCTGGTCATGACCGCCTCGACCAATCAACGCCAGGCCGAGCAGATCCTACGCGCCATGTCCCTGTGCAAGGAGCGTCTGGGCGTCAAATGCGCGCTCGGCGTGTCGAACATCAGCTTTGGCCTGCCTGCCCGCCCGCTGCTGGGCTCGGTCTTTTTGGCCGCCGCTTTTGGCGCGGGCCTGGACGCCCCCATCATGAACCCGGGCTCCAAGCGCTTTATGGATACCGTCTACAGCTATCGCGTCCTGAGCGTTGAGGACGAGGGCTCGACCGGATACATCGAGCGCTATGCCGGTTGGACCGATCCGTATAAGATCGCCGCCAACCCGGCAGCAGCTCAGGCCGCATCGAGTGATGCCGCGCCCGCTGCTGGCACCGCCGGCACCGACGGCAACGACGACCCGATTCGTCGCATGGTCGTCTCGGGCCGCAAAGGCGAGATCGCTGCCGAGACCGAGCGTCTGCTGGCAGACCACGACGCCATGGACCTCATCAACAATCACTTTATCCCCGCCCTCGACGAAGTTGGCGTCCTCTTTGACCAGGGCAAGTTCTTCTTGCCGCAGCTTATGGCCTCGGCCGAAGCCGCGCGTGTGGGCTTCGACACCATCAAGCGCCTGATGCCCGCCGGCGAGATTGCCGACAAGGGCAAGATCTGCGTGGCCACCGTTAAGGGCGATATCCACGACATCGGTAAGAACATCGTCAAGATGCTGCTCGACAACTACGGCTACACCGTCTTTGATCTGGGTCGCGACGTCGATCCGCAGGAGGTGCTCAAGACCGTCAAGGAGCGTGACATTAAGCTCGTCGGCCTCTCGGCGCTTATGACTACCACGGTCGTCGCCATGGAAGAGACCATCAAGCTGCTTCATGCCGAGGTGCCGGGCGTCAAGATCATCGTGGGCGGCGCCGTGCTCACCCCCGAATACGCCAAGCAGATTGGCGCGGACTACTACGCCAAGGACGCCGCCGAGAGCGCGCGCATCGCCGAAGAGGTCTTTGGGCAGTAACACAACGGAAACAACCGAGCACCAAAACGTGCCGCATGCGCCACTTGGCACGTGCGGCACGTTAGAATAGATAAGATTATGCTCGTTTTGGCAGATAGGAGCGCAAGGATGGCGATCACGCCCGCAGAAATCGCGGAAACCCGCGGCATGGTTGAGGAGCAGAACCTCGACATCAGGACCATCACCATGGGTGTTTCGCTCATGGGTTGCGGCGACGAGAACCTCGACCGCATGTGCACGAAGATCTACGACCACGTGACGCACACGGCTGAGCATCTGGTCGAGACCGCCGAGAACCTCGAGCGCGAGTACGGTATCCCCATCGTCAACAAGCGCGTTTCCGTCACCCCGGTGGCGCAGATCGCCGCGTGCTGCAAGGATGAGGACCTCACCCCCATCGCGCACGCCCTCGACCGCGCGGCCGAGACACTCGGCATCGATTACCTGGGCGGCTTCTCCGCACTCGTCCAGAAGGGCATCGGCGACGCCGATCGCCGCGTTATCCAGTCCATCCCCCAGGCACTCGCCACCACGAGCCGCGTCTGCTCCAGCGTCAACGTCGCCAGCCTGCGCGCCGGTATCAACATGGATGCCGTGCTCATGGCCGCCCAGACCATCATCGATGCCGCTAAACTCACGGCCGACCAGGATTCCGTCGGCGCTTCCAAGTTTGTCTGCTTTGCCAACATGGTCGAGGACTCCCCGTTTATGGCGGGCGCCGTCCACGGCGGTGGCGAGGCCGACGCCGTCATCAACGTAGGCGTCTCGGGCCCCGGCGTTATGGCCGCAGCCCTGGAGACGCTGCCCGATTCCGCATCGATGATGGAGGTCGCCGAGAAGATTAAGCAGACCGCCTTTAAGATCACCCGCGCCGGCGAGCTCATGAGCCGCGAGGCCGCCCATCGCCTGGGTGTCGAGAAGGGCATTGTCGACCTGTCGCTGGCTCCCACGCCTGCCATCGGCGACTCCGTCGCGCGCATCCTCGAGATCATCGGCGTGGGCACCTGCGGTGGCCCCGGCACGACCTGCGCGCTCGCCATGCTCAACGATGCCGTCAAGAAGGGCGGCGTCATGGCCAGCTCCAGCGTGGGCGGTCTCTCCGGCGCCTTTATCCCCGTGTCCGAGGACGCCGGCATGATCGCCGCCGTCGAGGCCGGTGCGCTTTCGCTCGAGAAGCTCGAGGCCATGACCTGTGTGTGCTCCGTCGGCCTGGACATGATCGCCATCCCCGGCGACACCCCGGTCGAGACCATCGCCGGCATCATCGCCGACGAGATGGCCATCGGCGTCATCAACAACAAGACCACGGCCGTCCGCGTGATTCCCGCCATCGGCAAGGGCGTGGGCGACTGCGTCGAGTACGGCGGCCTGTTCGGCCGTGCACCCATCATGCCGGTGAACCCCAACGCCGGCACCGTGCTTGCCCATCGCGGTGGACGCTTCCCGGCACCGCTGAACTCGCTGAAGAACTAGCTGAGGGGTTCGGGCGAGGAGCCCCGGGGAGGGCAAATATATAAGGTCGCCTGCTCGGACAGTCCTGACTCGCACGGAGAGCACATTAAGTGCTCTCCGGCTCGTGCGGAACTCGCGATCGACCTTATATATTTGCCCTCCCCGGGGCTCCCGCACAACGGGACCTCGGTTGGGTTCTATCCCGATTGCAGTCGCTTCGCTTCTGCTCCACTTTGCTGGTATGACGGTTTGGCGTTGGATCGGTTCTTTCTGATATATGCTGGTTGCGGCTCTTCTTTTGGGAGGAGTCGCTTTTTTGTTGCTAGGAGGTTGGCCCGTGGCTGATGGTGTAATTCAATCTGAGCTGCTTTCTGCGGATTGGAATGAGGAATGGATGCGCTTGCAGGCTGGTCGGCGGCAGGCTGATGACTCTTTTGAGTGGGATAAGCGGGCTCGGCATTTTCGGCCGCTTGAGACTGCTCCGTATGCCCGGGACTTTATGAAGCTGTTGGCGTTAAAGCCTGGTGAATCGGTGCTGGATATGGGGTGTGGGGCTGGGTCGATTGCTATTCCGCTTGCTCAGGCTGGGCATCCTGTGATTGCGGCTGATTTCTCCCCTGCCATGCTGGGCACCCTTGATGCTGGCATTGAGTATTACGGACTCGAGGATCTTATTACGCCGCTTGAGCTTGCTTGGGATGATGATTGGGATTTGGTTGGACCGGTCGCGAAAGCGGTGGATGTTGCCTTTGCCAGTCGGTCGGTTACGACGACCAATCTAAAAGGTGCGCTTGCCAAGCTCGACCGTACGGCTCGTCGTCGTTGTGCTGTCACGATGGTCGCTAACTCCAGCCCGCGCTATGATCTGCACTTGATGAACGCCATTGGTGCCTCGGTTGCCTGCAGCAATGGCTTTGTGTACGCCTTCAACATCCTCATTCAGATGGGTGCCCTGCCGCAGGTTACATACTTTGAATCGCCTCGACGCGACACCTTCGATAGCCTTGAGGCAGGTGTGGCGGATTTTTCCCGTATGCTCGAACATGGCAACGAGGATAAGATCGACCGCCTGCGCGATTACATCGCCCAGCACATGATCGAGAACCCCCATGCCGGTGAGCCGGGCTCCAAGGGTGTGCCGCAGGGACGCTACATGCTCGACCACGTCCGCAAGGTCCGTTGGGCATTTATTGCATGGGAGCCAGTCTCTGCGCCCAGCTCATAGCCTGTTCGCAGCCCACGCCGCCCACTCACTCGGCATCCGCATTCTTTTTGAACTGGGCAAACACGCTCCACACCGCGCCGTTCCTGCGCTATCGTGGGACAGCTCACGTAGATTAAGGCCCCGTCGCGGGGCGCCCCATACATAGAAAGCGAGAACCCATGGCACTGACAGGAGCCCAGGTCAAGCAGCTTCGCAGCATGGCCCATCACCTCAACCCCGCCATCATCATCGGCAAGTCCGATATTAACGAGGGCACCGTCGAGCAGACGGTCGCCTACCTGGAGAAGCACGAGCTCGTTAAGTGCTCCGTGCTCGATGGCTCCAGTCTTTCCGCCCGCGAGGCCGCCGAGGAGCTCGCCGAGCGTTGCCACGCCGAGGTCGTTCAGGTTATCGGCCGCAAGTTCTCGCTGTATCGCGAGTCCTCGCGCAAGGACATCGAGAAGATCAAGCTCGTCTAAGAGCCAATGATCGGCGAGCCAACACATAGCGAGCTTACGGGTGTCCAAGTACTTCGGGCGCCCGTTTTTATCGCTCGACCAGCACGCGATTGAGCCGCCCCTCCACCAAGCGCTCGTATAGACGCCGCGTCTCGGGCTCGGGCACGCCATTGACCTGCTCCCTCAGATGGTGCATATGCCCGCTGTACAGCTCGACGATATCGCGCCGCCGCCCCGCCGCACTGTAGACACGCATGGCGCAGCGCACCATATCCTCACGCGCCGTTTCCTGTCGAAGACCCGACTCCGCCAGCCAAATCGCCGACTGCAGGTCGTTTTCTTCTAGAGCGGCATTTGCTCCCTTAATCATGCAATCGATATACTTTGACTGCATAATGCGTCGCATACGCAAAAAGTAGGTGGGATTACAGCCATTGGGAACATACAGCGGTCCGGCATAAAGCTGCTCAATCTTAAGGCACAGCTCAACTAAATGGGGCCCGCGCGCACCCGTTCGATTTCCCAAAACCTCGCGGCTTATCTGGTCAAACAGCCGTACATCGGTCTTGACGTAGTCGCCGTTGAGTCCGATGCATTCATTTTGGATGAGCACACACGACTTGCCATCCGGCGTCGGTCCCAAAGCCGACCGCAAGCGCGATATCGTCGAGTACAGGTTGTTGCGGGCGCTATTGAACTCGGCATGGGGCCACAGCTCCATAGCCAGCGTCTCACGATCGACGAGCGCATCCATGCCCAGCGCAAGCCGCTCGGCAAGTGTCGCCGCCTTCTTGCGGCGCCACATTTTGTCCGTGATGGGAAACCCGTCGCGTTCGGCGCGAAACGCACCAAACATGCGAATCTCGATATGGTCGATGGTATCAACGGCTTCAACCTCGCCGGCCTGAAATAAGCGCTCGCCCTCCCCTTCCAGATCATCGCGCAGCGAGTACCGCGACAGCTCGCGCACGGGAAGCTTCTTGCGAATCCTGGTCGCCGGCTCGCCCAGACAATGCATGGCAAGGCGCGCAAAGAGCCGATACGATGGCTCCAGAATCCCCGCACGATTCATGGACATCCAGGCCGCAAGATCGCTGTCTCGGCCCGCACAGGCCAAATGCAGCGCCACCATCCAGGCCTCCGCTCCACCAACCTGCGTCTGGCTTATATCGAGCAACTCCGCTTCCTCGCGCACCGAAACCATCGAGGTGTTACGCAGATACGCCGCGCGCTCCAGCAGCAATGCGTTATCGCGCATGTACGCAATCGACTCCTCGGCAAGTTTGAGCACTTGGACCGCACGAAACTTTGCATTAACCGGCCGTCCCTCTGCCAGCGACTGCCAGCCTTCTAGCAACAGGCCAAACAGCTGAATCTGGTTGTCGCGCATGCGCACGGCAAAACGATCGAGCTCGTTGAATGCCGCGTCGTCGGTTACCGGCAGGCCGGAAAGGAGCCGCCGTGCCGCCAACACCATGCGCACCCAGATAGCCATCGCCTTAAGCCCACGTACGTCGAGCGCCTCCCGCACCACCGTCATCTCGTCGTCGCGCTCGTCGGTTCCCGCAAACGACCCGTAAAAAAGCTCCACCAGCATGCTATCGGCCCGTATAACAATCCCCGCGATGTCGAGCTCACAGTCGTAGGCCTTGCTCGTTTTGAGCTGCTGTAGAACGCCGCCGTCATCTCCCCGCTCGGTCAGGCAGCGCTTGACCTCGATATGTGCGGACAACATATCGAGTGCGGTATGGGATGTCTCGATTTCTGGCACGGCCAGGTTCGTAGGAAGCCCAAGCCCGTTGTCCCCATAGCAAACAGCCGTCAGTGTCTGGGCCACCCTCCATGAAACAGGGTCTATTTCGCAGGCCGCCCGTTCGCCCCCGCGCTCGATGACCGATGCCATATAGCGAGCGAGCTTTGTATTGGACACGCTGACCGCTGCCAGATATACGCCAAGCGCCTCGGCAGGCGTTGGCTCTGGAGCCGGATCCTCGGCATCGATCGTGCCCAGCGCTGCTCGGCAGATATCGGCCCCGTGCCCCGTCAGAGCCAGATCGACCCCATACTGCCCAGCAAGTTCAAGGACCGCATCACGGTCCAAAAAGGCGTCCGCCAGGCCCATCGCCGCATCGCATCTACCCGCCTTAAGCAAAATCCGGGCCGCCCTCGGAACAAGTTCGGGGCGAACCTCGGCCACCAACTTACGCAAGCGCAAGCGTCCGTTATCCTCCGTGCCCAGACACGTAAAACTCCGCTCGGCGGGGTCCAAGCCAAAGATCGGGTAGTCGCGTACAAAGTAGGACTGGTCGACCATCGACAGCCTCACCCCGCAAGCCTCGAGTTCTGCGATATTGCCCTCGCCCATCAAAATCATGAGACATGCCACGCAAAACAGCGCATTATTGTCGAGCGAAGCCAGATCGACAAGTGCCGCGCCATATACGTTGACAATCTCGTTTTCGAGCAGACCGGCTACGTCGCCTTGGCCATACAGACCCGTCTGCAATGCCGAAACGAGCTCGGGCACGCCCTGCGTGAGCTGATAAAAGTCGAGCGATGTGCTGATCGAAAACGCCGATGCCCACGCCGAATACTCATAGGCATGCACCTTGAGCATCTGCGCATTGATCTTAACCGAATCGCCCAGCCCATGAATCAGTTGACGATTTGAAGGACGGCAGGAGATAAAGACCCCTACCCCCATAGCGCGCAGGCCGCGAATCCTGTCGATGAGGTCTTCGGTATCGTGCTGATCGAGGTTTGGCACATTATCAATCGCGATAAGGGAGTGCGGTTTGTCTTTGAGTTCTTCGGTAACCACCTCGAGCTGCATAAACACCTCGCGCCCAGTGGCGCGATCGGCCTCGATAATCCGCACAGGGCCTCGCGTCGGGTCGCATTTAACCTCATGGGTGTACTGCAGCAGCACCGAGGTCTTCCCAAACCCGTCGGGCGCATAGAGAACCACGATGCCGGCCTTTCGGCCCTTGGCGAGAAGCTCATTCATCAAGCGTTCGCGTCGCACCATATAGCCTCCGCCCAGCGGCATCAGCTCGAGGTCGTCTATACTGCTCAAATCGTTTACCATGCCCGCTCCTCAACTCGACCGTATGGACACTGTAACCGCAAGACCATACAAGCCGCGCTATGAATAGAGCGACCTTGTGTTTTAGGTTGTCTTTTGGTACGCAAGCGGCAAGTTTTTGTACAGCGAGGGCCGATTGTTATTAATCCCCCGACTAATCGGTCTTTAAGCAGGTAAATGAGCTTGTCAGCTTGTCCCATCTAAGCGGCAGTGTAACGCAAATGAACAAGGTTCAGCTATGTCATTCAACTCGCCTAGCACCCGCTACCGTCTACGACCTTTTAGTGGCATTTTTGCATAGATTCTGATATGGAATGAATCAAGCTGTTGGGCATCCGGCATTCGTCAAGCTTGCGGCAAGATTTTGGTCAAGTGGACAGAAAGGGATAGCAAAAAGGCCCCCGCAAAGCGGAGGCCTTAGGCAAGGCTATGTCGAGGTGCAGGATTCGCGCTACTCGCAGAGCGAAAGGGCGGCCTCGTCGGCAACGACAACGCAGTTGGTGTGCAGCTGCAGGATCGAAGCCGGGCACGCGGGCGTAACCGGACCGTAGCACATGTCATGCACGGCCTGAGCCTTAGCCTCGCCGTTGGCGACGACCAGGATCATGCGGGCATACATGATGGTCTGGGTACCCATGGTGTAGGCCTGACGAGGGACATCGTCGATGCTGTCGAACAGGCGGCTGTTGGCCTGAATGGTGCTCTCGGTGAGGTCGACGCAGTGCGTGCCCTTGGAGAAGTGGTCATCGGGCTCGTTGAAACCGATGTGGCCGTTGTTGCCAATGCCGAGCAACTGCAGATCCGGGTAACCGGCGGCGGCGACGATCTTGTCGTACTCAGAGCAGGCAGCGGCGGCGTCGGGGTTGGAACCGTCGGGCACATGCGTGTTGTTCAGGTCGATGTTGATGTGATCGAAGAAGTTCTCACGCATGAAGTAGTGATAGCTCTGGGGATCGTCGTGCGAAAGGCCGCGATACTCGTCCAGGTTGTAGGTGCTGACCTCGGCAAAGTCGACGTCGCCCTTCTCGTACCAAGCAGCGAGCTGCTTGTAGGCACCGATCGGGGTGGAGCCGGTGGCAAGGCCCAGCACACAGTCGGGCTTGAGGATAACCTGCGCCGAGATGATATTGGCGGCCTTGCGGCTCATATCCTCGTAGTCTTTAGCTTTAATGATCTTCATTACGCGTCCTTTCTCGTACAAGAGAGGCAAGGCTCCCCTTACAAGCACTTGCCCGCGGCCCGCGTCGGCCGCAACCAACGTGTGCGGCCACCAGGGCGAGGTCGCGTAATGTATGTGTCTCGTGTCTAGCCGCGTCGAGGCCCCTGCCCGTCCACGGTGACCCGAAGCCTTTTAGCTTCGGACAAATCCCATCTTGCCACGGAGGGCGTCCTCTTTCAAGGGCGCCCTCCGTAAACGTGTTTGAATTGTAGGCTAATGGCCACGTGCACTTGCTAGCGCTCGCGAGCAACGATGAGCTGGTCCATCTCTTCGACATGCACGCCAACGGAGCCCTTGATGCTCGAGAACTCAACGGAGTTGCACACCAAGATGGGAACCGTCACATCGTAACCCTCGGCAGCAATTGCCTCGCGATCGAACTCGATGAGCACATCGCCCTTATGGACGATGTCACCCACTTGCGCATGTACAGTAAAGTGCTTGCCCTCAAGCTGAACAGTGTCCAAACCAACATGGATGAGCACGTCTAAGCCATCGACCGTGTTGAGCGCAACGGCGTGACCCGTGGGAAAAATGGCCTCGACCTTGGCGTCTGCCGGCGCAATCACACGCGTGCCGGTAGGCTGAATCGCCACGCCCTGGCCCAAAAGGCCGGTGGCAAATGTCTGATCATTGACCTCAGACAACGGAATGACGTCGCCCGAGATGGGAGCATCCAGCGTAAGGACTCGACCACGCATACCAAAAGACCTTAGGACTTTAGTGAACATGCTCCCCCTCGGACATACCAATCAAAATAGCCTTAACAGTTTACCACTTGGCACCCGTTTTTGACCATTAGGGAAGTTCGCGCTTGACAACCTCGACGATGTCGTCGACGACGCGCTGGGTCAGCTCGTGCGTCTCCGCCTCGGCCATAACGCGAACCAGCGGCTCGGTACCGCTCGGGCGCACCAAGATGCGGCCGCGACCGTTGAGCTCCTTCTCGGCGGCAGCGACGGCGTCCCAAATGGGCTGGCAATCGTCCAGGCCGGCCTTGTTGTCGGAATGCACGTTGACGAGTACCTGCGGGTACTTCTTCATGATGCCGGCAAGGTCGGTGAGGGTGCGGCCGGTGCGCTTGAGCACGGCCAGCAGCTGCAGAGCCGTCACCAGACCGTCACCGGTGGTGTTGTGCTCCAGGAAGATGATGTGGCCGGATTGCTCGCCACCGATGACGGCGCCATCCGCGAGCATGCGCTCAAGAACATAGCGGTCGCCCACGGCGGTCTGGACCATCTCGAAGCCCTGCTCCTTCATTGCGATGGAGAAGCCCAGGTTGCACATAACGGTCGAGACGATCTCGGAATTGGCGAGCTTGCCGCGAGCGGCCAGGTCGGAGCCGCAGATGGCAAGAATGTAGTCGCCATCGATCTCGTTGCCCTCGCTGTCCACGAACAGCACGCGATCGGCGTCGCCGTCGTGGGCCAGGCCGATGTCGGCGTGGGTGCGCAGCACGAGCTCGCGCAGGGGCTCAAGGTGCGTAGAGCCGCACTCAACGTTAATGTCGGTGCCGCAGTAATCGGTGTTGATGGCATGAACCGTGGCGCCTAGGCGCTGCAGCGCGGCGGGCGTGGTCTGGCAAGAGGCACCGTGGCCGCAGTCGACGGCAACAACCAGGCCATCGAGCTTAAGGCCGTCGAGCGTGCTGATGGCATGATCGACATAGGCCTTGCGGGCATCTTTCATCTTGATGATGTGACCCACACCGGCGCCGGTCGGCAGCGTGTCGGCAGCCATGGCCTCCTCGGACATGACCCAGGCGCTGATCTCTTCCTCGACAGCATCGGGAAGCTTCATGCCCTTGCGGCTAAAGAACTTGATGCCGTTGAACTCCGGCGGATTATGCGAAGCGGAGATGACGATGCCGCCGTCGAGCTCATTTTGAACGGTGAGCAGTGCCACGGCCGGCGTAGGGATAACGCCGCAGCAGTGCGGACGGCCGCCCTCGGCCATGATACCGGCGGTCAGAGCACTCTCGAGCATGGTGCCCGAAAGACGCGTATCGCGACCGATGCAGATGTCCGGGCCAAGAAACTTGGTCGCCGCGCGACCTAGGCGAAACGCGAGATCGCACGAGAGGTCGGCGTTGGCGACGCCACGGACGCCATCGGTACCGAAGATGTTCTGGGGCATAGGATCGCTCCTTCCCAAGTGGGCAAAACGAAGCCGCCCACCCTAGTCGAAAAGAAAAGCGGGACCCACCGAGCAGTCGGTAGGCCCCGCTTGTACATTGTATCTCGTAAGGAGATAAAACCTTAGCGCTTGGAGAACTGGGGAGCGCGGCGGGCCTTCTTGAGGCCGTACTTCTTGCGCTCGACCACGCGAGCATCGCGCGTAAGGAAACCGGCCTTCTTGAGGTCAGCACGGTAATCGCCAGCGTTCAGAAGAGCGCGAGCGATGCCCAGGCGCAGAGCGCCGGACTGACCGGAGATGCCGCCGCCATCGCACAGAGCGATAACGTCGAACTGACCGGCGGTGTCGGTCACCTTGAAGGGGGCAAGGGCGTTCTCAACGAGCTGATGACGGCCGAAATACTGCTCGGCGTCAAGCTTGTTGATGGTCACCTTGCCGGTGCCGGGGACGAGACGGACGCGGGCGACGGCGTTCTTACGACGGCCGGTACCCTGGTAGACAACGGTGTTCTCAGCCATCTTTAAGCCTCCAGCTCAATCTTCGTGGGGTTCTGGGCAGCGTGCGGATGCTCGGCACCAGCGTAGACCTTAAGCTTGGTCATCTGGGCACGGCCGAGGGTGGTCTTGGGCAGCATGCCGCGAACGGCGCGCTCGATGACCTTCTCCGGGTGCTTCTCCATAGCCTGGCGGAAGCTCTCAGCCTTGAGGCCGCCGTTGTAGCCGCTGTGGCGATAATAGGTCTTCGTGTCGGCCTTGTTACCGGTAAGCTGGACCTTATCGGCGTTGATGACGACAACGAAGTCGCCGCAGTCGCTGTTGGGCGTGAACTGGGGCTTGTTCTTACCGCGCAGGATCATTGCGATCTGGGTGGCAAGACGGCCCAGGACAGCACCATCGGCGTCGACGAGAACCCAGTTGCGCTGGACCTCGCCCTGCTTGGCGTAGTGAGTCGATTTCGAAATCACTTAGACTCCTCCATGTACAGTACGTGTTGTTACAGAGATTCACGGGGCTCTGCAAGTAACCCGTCCATATTACCCCGCTCGCCGCTCGAGTCAACAGGTATTTTGGCTCCGACCAGAGTTTCTGCACATGTCATCCACGAGCCGTGACGTTGCAGCGCTAGCGCTCAACAAACTCCTGGATCTCCGCGAGCAAACGCTTTGCCTCCTGGCGACCCTGAATATACAGGTCCAAAAGCTTTGCCGGATCATGCTCGACATGGCCGACCTCGACCGGCTTTTGCGGAGAGATGACCAGCGCGCGGCCCTCGCGCTCATACTTCCACAGGTGCATGCGCTGGAGGTTATAGCGGTCGTGGCGCGTCTCGATAGCCTCGAGCAGGTAGGGGCAGTCGGCATAGCGCGCACGCGCCGCCGGCAAAAACTCGTAGGGCTTTTTCTCATACGAGCGGTCCTGGGTGACGATGACGACCGCGCGATCGAAGCCCACCTCCTCCAGCACGTGCTCGATGGGGACCGAATCGGCTACGCCGCCGTCGACGTATTTGTGCCCGTCGATCTCGACCGGCGGCGTCACCAGCGGCAACGAGGTCGAGGCACGCACGGCGTCGAGGTCGAGCACGGCGCTTTTGACCGGCAGGTACGCGGCGGTTCCAAAGAGCATGTCCGTCGCGACGGCGTACATCTCGATGGGGCTCGCGTCGAACGCCTCGTTGTCAAAGGGATCCAGGCGGTCCTGGATATCGTTGAAGATAAAGTCGTAACCCACGATGGAGCCCGTGGATGCGAAGGATGCGGCACCCATGTAGCGGTTGTCATTGCAGAAGGTCAGGTTGATGCGATTGACGCGACCGATCTGGTGTGACTTGTAGTTGACGCCGTTGAGCGCACCGGCCGATACGCCATATACCGCCGGAATTTCGACACCGGCCTCCATGAGAACGTCGAGCACGCCGGCGGTAAACTGCCCACGAAAACTGCCACCCTCCAAGACGAGCGCGACCTTGCCGGCGTTCTTTGCCTTATCTTCTGCAGTCATATTGACCTCCTGCGATTGCGTTTTGGCCTTCTTCTACCCAGTTTTGGGATGGAGGGCGCGCAGGTTTTTCGAGGCGGCAGGTGAAGCGGAAAGTGCGTCCCAGTTTGAGGCGGGATTACGGGATGCGCTTTCCGCTTGGACCGCCGTTGGGAAAGCGTGTCCCGTTCTGAGCGCGGATTCCGGGATGAACTTTCCGCTTGAGGCGTCTTCCGGAAAATGAATCCCATTCCGAGCGTCGATTCCGGGATGCAGTTTCCGCTTGAAACGTCATCCGGAAACCGCATCCCAGTCTGAGCCGGAATTCTGGGATGGATTTTCCGCCTGGGGCGACGTTGGCGCGGGGCATGGCAGGCTGCAGTCCGATCGGCATCGCATCTGCATAGGGTTGAAGCTTTGCGCGGAGAATCCGCGTATTTGCTTCGCGAACCCGCGCCGGCTTCGGCCGCCTGCCGCCGCCCTCGCCCGCTCGCTACAAACGCTTCGCGTTTGCTTAACGCCCGCGCCCTGCATAGAGTTCGATTCTCCGCGGGTGGAGGGGATCCGTCCGCGCGGGACACGGCAGGCTGTCATCCGGTCGGCATCGAATCTATATCCAGTCGAGGCTTTGCGCGGAGAATCCGCGTGTTCGCTTCGCGAACCCGCGCCGGCTTCGGCCGCCTGCCGGCGTCCTCGCCCGCTCGCTACAAACGCTTCGCGTTTGCTTAACGCTCGCGCCCTGCATAGAGTTCGATTCTCCGCGGTACGGACTAGAAATAAAAAGGCAGGTAGAGACACTTCTCTACCTGCCTGTAACTATTGGTGGAGGCGCGGAGAATCGAACTCCGGTCCACGAAAGCCCCCTGATTGGCATCTCCAAGCTCAGTCGCTGGTTTTGTCTCGGACGCTTTGCGCGCAGCGACACGCTCGCGGCGTCCTAACCGGTTCGGTCTTAGCCTGCGCCATACCGATTACGTACGCAGGAGCATTCCCCTAACATGACGTCGCGCCGGTGTCGGGGAAATCACCGGGTTGACGCGCCGCTATAAATTAAGCAGCGAGAGCCATAGGCTCAAAAGAAGAGTTGTTGTCAATTCAATTTGACGGTACCCCTGTTTAACGAGGCGAGGAGACCTCGGCTTGCTTCCTCTCTCAGAGCTATCGTGTCGAAACCAGTCGCCCCCGAATGTTGGGAAAGTCTGGATGGTATCGGGCCTGCAAACACCCGATAACCGTCGACTTTTCAAGGAACATACGGGGCGAGCCCCGCTTGTGGAGTGTTATCTTACCACGTTCTGAAAGCGGACAGCTGTTCTATGCACGAGCTGTGAAGACCCCAATGTGCGCCGCACTTCGCACTTTTGTTACCGATCGCGTCACGTATATTTTCGCCAAGCAAAATTGACCCGTCGAAAGGACCGTTATGGATACCAAGCAGCAACTCGTCAATGCCCTCGCAGGCCTGGGCTCAACCATTACCGAAGCTATGGATGTCATCGAGGGCTTTGTCCCCTGCGGACATCCCGCCCTCACGGTATCGAACGCACTCGTCGCGCTGGACGTTGACGATGATGCAGCTCTCGCCCAGCAGCTTGAGACCGTCGAGGGCTTTATCGACCACGTGAGTGAGAACCGCGGCGTGGCCGCCTACCACGGCATCGAGGTCGAGCTCGCGGGTCCCAAAGCCGATCTGCTCGCAGCAATCTGCGAGGTAGGCGCCCTTATGCAGACCGCAGGCGTCAAGAACACCCAGGTCAACGAGTGGGTCTACCGCAGTCTGGCAGCACTCGACAGCTCCGACGAAAAGGCAGCCGAGCAGCTCGCAGAAAGTCCCGCCATTAAGGCCGAGCTTTTGTAAATAGCAGACGCGGGCCCCTTGGCGCATCGTCGTCCAAGAGGCCCGCAAACAGTTCGCGTCAACCGATTGCCGCGCCGCCGCATTCGGCCAAGGCAAGAATCGGCATCATTTGACGAGGTGTCTTTGCTGCAAGATCGGCATGTTCGAGCAGTTTTCGATCGTTGGTCACCAAGTAATCGACCTGGGCGCGTTTGCATGCGGCGAGTACCAAGTTGTCCTCGTAATCGCGATGGAGCGCTAAGTATTTGTCGGCCAGCCAAAGGTCCGACGCATCTGCACCCACGGCCGTGGCGTTTTCGGTCATGTTCCGAACAAACGCCAGCGCCGCATCGCCAATCGCGCGGGCAGAAGCCTCGCCGAGCGCTCCCCCGCTGGCAAGAACGCTGCGCTTCAGTTCGTGCTGTACAACATACAGTACGTCCTTGGCGATATACACCGGAAAGAACAGCAATGCCCCCGCCTCCGTCGCCTGCCCAATAAACGCACGCGCGGCAAGCGACTCGGCATGGTCGACGCAAAACGAATCAACCCATACGTTGGCATCCAAATGCAAAAGACCTGCGCCCAGACGACACCGATGCCGTCTGGGCGCGGGCCAGATAACGTGGGCGAACACGTCTGCTAACGCAGGTACGCCTTTGCGTTGCCCAGACTGTAGGCGATTGTCGAGCCGTTGTGCAGCAGTGACGACGTCTGCGGAGTGATCATGCCGGTAATGCCCAATGCCAACAGCGCCGAGTTGGTGAGCATCACCTTGGAATACGAACTCGTCAGACGGTCGATAAGCCCCTGACTCATGCGGCGCAGGCGCACGATTGCGGCCAGATCGGTATCCGCCAGGATGATGTCGGCGACCTCCTTGGCGATGTCGCTTCCGCCACCCATGGCCAAGCCCACATCGGCCAGGCCCAGCGCCGGCGAATCGTTGACGCCGTCGCCCACCATGGCAACGTGGCGCCCCTCGCCCTTAATGCGCTCCACATACGCGTACTTGTCCTCGGGCAGCAGTTCGGCCTTAAACTCGTCGACACCCGCCTCGCGCGCAATGCGCTCGGCCGTGCGTTCCGAATCGCCCGTGAGCATAACGACATGCTTGACGCCCAACGCATGCAAGTCGGCGATGGCCTCACGGACCCCGGGCTTGAGCGGATCCTCGATGCCGAGCACGCCGACGACCTTGCCGTCGACCGCCAGGTACAGCGGCGACAGGCCCTGCATCTGGGACTCAATGCGCTCCTTAATGTCGGAATCGAGCTGCGCGCTCTCGTCCTCAAACACAAAGTGTGCCGAGCCGATAATCGCGCGACGCCCTTCAATGGACGAAGCGATGCCGTGCGCCACGATGTACTCGACGGCGGCATGGCGCTCGCGGTGCTCGAGCCCGCGCTCGCGAGCAGCGTTGACGACGGCGCGCGCCACCGGATGCGGGAAATGCTCCTCCAAGCAAGCGGAAAGGCGCAGGACCTCGTCATCGCTCCAGCCATCGGTGGTGAGCACGCAGGCAAGACGCGGCTGCGCCTCGGTGAGCGTGCCGGTCTTATCAAACACAATGGTGTCTGCCTTGGCAAACGACTCAAAGTACTTCGCGCCCTTGACCATGACGCCCATCTTGGCAGCATCGCTCATGGCGGTCATGACGGCGACGGAGCCCGTGAGCTTGAGCGCGCACGAGTAGTCGACCATCAGCGCCGCCGAGGTCTTGATAGGGCTGCGCGTGGTGAGAGCGACAAGGCCCGCGAGCAGGAAGTTCCACGGGACGATCTTGTTGGCAAGGTCCTCCATATGCGACTGGCCCTCGGACTTGAGCGAGTCGGCCGTCTGCACGAGCGAGACGATTGAGCGCAGTTTGGTTTGCGCCGTATTGGCGCGCACGCGCACCAAGATGCCGCCGTCTTCCACGACGGTACCGGCGAACACGTCGTCGCCCACGCTGCGCTCGACGGCCAGCGGCTCGCCGGTCAGGGTCGCCTGGTTGACCATAGCGCTCCCCTGCTCGACAACACCGTCGATGCAGATGGACATGCCGGTGCGCACGGCGACCAGATCGCCGGGCTCAAGCTCGGTTGCGGCAACGCTTACCTCGGTGTCGCCGACAACCTTTTGCGCCTTGTCGGGCACATCGAGCAGCGAGTTGATGAGCTCGTTTTCGCTCATGGCGCGGGTGTAGTCCTCGAGCAGCTCGCCCACGTTGAGCAGGAACATCGTCTGGCCCGCGGTGTCGACATCACGCTTGACGAACGAAATGCCGATGGCCGAAGCGTCGAGCACGGGAACGGTCAGGCGCGGCTGCGCGAGCTCACGGAGGGCGGCGCGCAAAAAGGTCATGTAACCGGCCACGACAAACACCGCACGCAGGGGCGTGGGCAAAAACCAGCGACGTGCGTAATGGGCGCCGACAAGTGTGGCAAGATCCATAACGAGCTTGTGCTTGCGCGGCTCAAGCTGCACCACGTAACCCGTCTTTGCGTCGGCAATGGCCTGAGCGTCGAGCGCACCGACGGCGGCCAGCACGGCATCGCGGCGCGGCTCGTCGTACTCCAGCGCCATCTGGCCAATGCGGCCATACACGCGCACCTTGCGCACGCCGTCGATGTCGCCACCAAGCTTAAGAAGCGCATCGAGATCGCTCTCTGGCACAGGACCCGCCAACTGGAGGCGGGTCCTGCCGGGGATCTCGCTGATAATCGAGAATCTCATAGTTTGTGCCCGGAAGCGCTACTCAGCTGCGTTGTCCGCGGCGGCCTCGCTCTGGGTGATGTAAGCAGCCTCGGCAACCATGTCGTCGACATTAGCCTTGGCCTGCTCGACCATGTCCTGGTAGCCGTTCTTGATGCGCATACCGCACGCAATACCCTGCACGCAGGCATTCTTGACCGGAGCGCTGGTAAGCAGCTTGATGCCGGCCGTGCCAAGCAGAAAACCGCCACCAACAAGCAGGGTGTTAAACGTCGACTTCTTCATGTTGCTTCTCCCTTTTGCCGCATGGGGCGCGGCATGGTGCCTTAGCACCCGAGTTCATCAGTTAGCTCGAGCACGCTTTTGAAATACCTTAATTCTATCTAACTATCTAGGTCAGCCATGGCTAACCTTTTGAAAATTAACGATGCGGAGTGACCGATTGTCAATGTGACAAAGGGACTGTTCCTTTGCCCCTTCTTACAGCTGCCAGGCAGCCGCTTCCTTTTGCAGCGCAACCATGCGGGCGAATTCTCCACCTGCCGCCTTGAGCTGTGCCGGAGTGCCCTGCTCGGCAACCACACCATCCTTGAGTACAACGATCTTATCGGCATTTTCTACCGTGCGCATACGGTGGGCGATCACGATAACTGTCTTTCCTGCGAGCAGGCGGGAGAGCGCCTGCTGCACCACGGTCTCGTTCTCCACATCCAAACTCGCCGTCGCCTCGTCCAGCAACACAATCGGCGCATCTTTGAGCAGCGCGCGGGCGATGGAGATGCGCTGGCGCTCGCCGCCGGACAGCTTGGAGCCGTTCTCGCCGATCATGGTGTCATAGCCCTGCGGCATGCGGCTCACAAACTCGTCGCAGTTGGCGGCACGCGCGGCAGCAAGCACTTCCTCATCGGTGGCATCGCGACGACCAAGACGGATGTTTCCCATCACTGTGTCGTCAAAGAGCAGCACATCTTGGAACACAATGGCGTAGTCGCGCAGCAGCACCTCGGGATCCACGCTCGCAACCTCCACGCCGCCCACGGTGACCGTGCCTTCGGTGGCGTCCCAAAAGCGCGCGGCCAGGCGGCTCACCGTGGACTTACCGGAACCCGAAGGACCGACCAGTGCCGTGACCTCCCCTTCTTTGGCGGCAAAGCTCACATCGGTAAGAACTTTCTCGCCGGAGCGGCCGTCCTCGCCCGCACCATAACCAAATGCCACGTGATCGAACACCACGTCATGACCTACGGGCTCAAACTGCTCGCTGCCCCGCGCCACGGGCTCTTCCATGATGGAGCGCATGCGCTTGGCCGACGACTCGGCGGCAAACAGCTCGGACATCAGCATCAGTGCCTGATCGAAGGGCGCATAGATGCGGCTCACCATGAGCAGGAAGGCAAACATCACCAAAAAGTCGACCCGGCCGGAGGCGACCATCGCAGCGCCCGTGACCAACGTGGTGGCAATCCCCAGGCGCAGGATGGCAAAGGCGGAGTTGACCAAAAGCCCGTTGGCGAGCTCGCCTTTGGTGGTCTCGCGCTCCTCGGCATCGATCACGGCGTTGAGCCCCTCAAGATAATGGGCCTCCTGGTTGGTGGCGCGGATCTCGCGCACGCAGTCGAGCGTCTCCTGGATCGCCTCGGTGACCTTGACCTTCTCGGCGCGCACATGGTCGAACACCGGGGTCATGGGCCCGCGTGTCAGATACAGCACGGCAAAGGCCACGGGCACGCTCCAAAACGCCGCAATCGCCAGCTGCCAGCAAAAGAACAGTGACGCCACGAACACGATGGCACTTGCGATGATGGCACCCCAAAGCTCTCCCAGCACGTGGCTGTAGGCGTGCTCCATGGCCTGGACGTCGCCCATGATGGTCTCGGTTAAATCGGCCAGATCACGACGGCCAAAAAACGACAGCGGCAGCTTGCGCAAGCGCTCGGCGATCTCCATACGCTGCTTGCCGCACTCCTCGTAAAAGATGCAGTAGGTGTAGTAATACTGCTGCCAGTTAGAGGCAAAGAGCAACACGAAAAAGACCAGGAGGCCGCCCACAATCGGCAGGGCATCCGGCAGGTCAGCCCCGCTGGCGAGATGTTCGACAAAACCGCCCATGACCAGGAATAAAAAGCCCATGCCGGCCATGGTAATGAGATTAGTGAGCGTGGTCCAGAAAATGCCGCGTTTTACGCCGGCGACGCCTTTATCGGATAGGAAATACTTCTTTTGGAATGAGGCGAACATTTAGGCCTCGCCTCCCTTCGTGACGGCGGCATCCGCGGTCGCTGCAGTGATTTTCCAGCTCGCGGCCTGTTCGTATTCAGCCCACATCTTGGCGTATAGACCCTTTTGGGACAGCAGCTCGGCATGGGTGCCAGTCTCCTGCACGCTACCTTGGTTGAGCACCACGATCTTGTCGGCCCCCACCACGGTCGAAAGCCGGTGCGCGATCATAATGACTGTGCGACCCGCCGCCAGTTTGCTAAAGGCGCGCTGGATGAGCGCCTCGTTCTCGGGGTCGGCAAAGGCTGTGGCCTCGTCGAGCACCACGATGGGCGCGTCCTTAAGGATTGCGCGGGCGAGCGCCACGCGCTGAACCTCGCCGCCCGAAAGGTACGCCCCGCCGGCGCCGAGCATGGTGTCGATGCCCTGCGGGAGCTTGGCCACGATATCGTCGCACTGGGCCGCGGAGAGGGCCGCGCGCACTTCGTCGTCAGTGGCTCCAGGCTTGGAGGCGCGCACGTTATCGGCAAGTGTTTGGCGGAACAGCTGGTTGGTCTGAAACACAAAGGCGACCTGGTCCATGAGCTCGTGCGGATCCATGTCGCGAACGTCTACGCCGCCCACGAGCACACGACCCAAGGAAACATCCCAAAAACGCGGGATCAGGCTTGCGCAGGTCGACTTACCGCCGCCCGAGGGACCCACCAACGCGAGGGTACTACCTGCGGAAACGCTAAAGCTCACATGGTTGACGGCAGGTGCCTCGGCACCCTCGTAGGTAAAGCTCACGTCCTCAAAGCGCACATCGCCGCTAACAGGGCACTTGGGCTGGGCAGGCACGGAGAGCTGTTTGGAATCCATAACGCTTCGGATGCGCGCCAGCGAATCGGCACTCATCTGAGACGCCTCGCCCACAAACATGAGCTTGGTCATGGCCGTCGGCACCACGGCCGAAAAGATCGCGTAAAACGTGAAGTTGACCATAAAGTGCGCGAAGTCCGTCTCGCCCGGCGCCAACAGCAACGCCACGGGCAAAAGAAATGCCACGAGGCCATTGAGCGCGGTAAGGTTGAGCACCTGCGGACCTCGGCAGAACGTGCCCGCATAGCTTTGCGCCATGTCGGCGTATTCGGCGATCGCATCGTGAAACGCCTTAAAGGAGTAGACCGTCTGCTGGAACACCTTGACCACGGGGATGCCGCGCACGTATTCGGTGCCGGTCTTGTTCATCTTGACCAGCGCGCCCATGTAGGCCTTCATAAATTCGGCGCCCTTGCCGCTCATCATGGTGGCCATGGCGCAAAACGAAACGACGACCGAGATTAAGCATGCCGCGCCCAAACGCCAATCGAGGGCGAAAAGCAGCACGAGCAGGCCCACGACCATGGCGGTGGCGCCTGCGATATCGGGCAGCATGTGCGCGAGCAGCGTCTCGGTGGAGGCGGCGCAGCCGTCGACGATACGGCGCAGCTCACCGGTGGCGTGCGTGTCAAAGTAGCCGAGCGGCAGCTTAAGCAGATGCTCGCTCGTAGCCTTGCGGATATTGGACGCGCAGCGAAACGCGGACAGGTGCGTGCACATGAGTCCCACGAAATAAACCACAATGCTCGCCAGGGCAAAGCCCACAGCCCACCAACCATACATCGCGATGTCGGTGGCCTCGCTCCAGTTGGGCGCCACGGCGATAAGATCTCGCGCAACAAACCAGATGCAGACGTACGGGCCAAAGCCCAGCAGCTGCGAGAACGCCGAGAGGGCCATGCCCAAATACGTTAGGAATTTACGGTCACCGGCATATGCAAGCAGCTCGCCGATGCCGCCACCTTCCTTTTTTGATCCCTTTGCCATGAGATTCCTTTCTAACGGCTTGAGAGTTAACCGTAAGAAACTTATCATTGGCGTGTTAGCCGAGGCACACAATTGAGCCAGGCGTGGACGTTTCCGCAAAGGAAGGGGACGCTTTTGAAAATGCGGCGGGCAGCAACCGATATAACCGAGCTCTACGCACCGCAGTTTGAGCAGTTTGGCCTGCAACTTTCCGGCAAGGGCGCCGTCTTTACCGGTGAGGTGGCAAACGATCGGGCGCACGGACGCGCATGGATCATGCCCCTCTCCCCCACTTGCATCGTCATGGAGCATTTCATTACCCCGATGCACAACATGCACCTAGCCGAATACACGCCCGAACCGTACGCGTGCGTGAGCGAGGTCAGCGCGCCCACGCTCATGTGCATGCCCGAAGCCGGCATAACGCCTGCGAACCTCAAGCCGCTGCGTGGGCCGTGGCCGAGCAGCGCAGTCTGCAGCTTTATCCAAGACAGCTGCGGCGAGGAGCTAAGCCCGCTGTTTGCAGGGCAGCTCTACCACTCGCGCTCGGTCCTCTTTTTGCCCGGTTATTTTGACGAGTTGGAGCATCGCTATCCCGCCGAGTTCGCGGGGGTCTTTGAGGCGTTTGCCGAGTCGTGGCACGAGGAGGCAGCATCTGCCATCTGCCACACACTACGTCGAATCAACGAGGACCGCGCTCGCGCCGTAGGCGGACACGTCTATATGCAAGGCATCGTGGAGACCATGGTCGCGGAGCTCGCCTGTTCGCGCGCGGCCCACAAGCAGGCGCAGCAGGCGGCAGACACACGCGCCAGCGTGACCATTGCCGAGGAAGCGACGGCGATGATTGAGTGCGCGCTCGACAAAGGCAGGCGTGTGGGTGTCAACGAAGTGGCCGAGAGGCTCTACACAAGCCGCTCCAAGCTATGCGCCACCTTTAAGGCCCAAACTGGCGAGTCCCTGGGCGCCTACATCCGCAGACGCCGTATGGAGCGAGCACAGGACCTTTTGGCCGACAGCTCGCTGACGATAGCGCAGGTGGCAGAGCGTCTAGGCTACCCTCAGCAGGCCGCCTTCGCCCAAGCCTTCAAGCAACACACCGGCACCACCCCCACCGCCTGGCGTTCCCAACATATATAAAGAATGAAGGCGCCAACGGCGCCCTCATTCACCAAATTCCATTCAGCCCCGCCTGACCCGAACGGCCGAGTCGTCACGGAACCGAGGGGCCGGGCGCAGGGCCTTGCCTCTCAATGAGTTCCGCACGAACAGGAGGCGCCAGTGGCGCCTCCGTCGTGAGTCAGGACTGTTCGAAATTGAGAGGCAAGGCCCTGCGCCCGGCCCCTCGGTTCCCGCTTACGAGAGCGACGTTCTCAGCAACTCGTTGAAGAGCTTCGGGTTGCCCTTGCCGTGGCTCGCCTTCATGCACTGGCCCACCAAAAAGCCGATGACCTTCTGGTTGCCGTCACGATACTGCTGCGCCTGATCGGCACAGTTTGCCAGCACCTCGTCCACAATCGGCTGCAGCGCGCCGGCATCGCTCACCTGACGCATACCGCGCTCGTCTACGATCTTGTTGGGGTCGTCGCCGGTCTGGGCCATGGCCTCAAAGACCTCGTGCGCCTGGTTGGAGCTGACGGCATCGGTCGCCAGCAGCTTGGCGAGTGCCGCCACTTGAGCCGGCACGATGCCGGACTCGGCGAGCGACACGCCCGCGCCCTTAAGGTAGGCGATCATCTCGTTCACCAGCAGGTTTGCGACCGTCTGGGCCTCCTTGCCAGCCATACCGGCAGCGGCGGCCTCAAAGAAGTCGGCAAACTCGGGGTCGCCGGCAATCTGCTCGGCGTCGGCCGTCTTAATGCCAAAGTCGGCCTCAAAACGGGCGCGCTTGGCATCGGGCAGCTCGGGAATCTCGCAACGGCAGCGGTCGATAAACTCGTCGTCCAGATCGAACGGCGCCAGGTCGGGATCAGGGAACAGACGATAGTCGTCTGCCGTTTCCTTCACACGCATGACCACGGTGCGCTTGCGGCTGGGCTCCCAGTGGCGGGTCTCCTGATAGATGATGCCGCCCTCCTCGAGCACCTCGGCCTGGCGGCAAATCTCGTAGGCAAGGCCGTCGTGCAGACTCTTAAACGAGTTGAGGTTCTTGAGCTCGGTCTTGGTGCCCAACTTGGTCTCGCCACGGCGACGCAGCGACACGTTGCCGTCGCAGCGCATGGAGCCCTTCTCCATGGAGCAGTCCGAAATGCCCAGCGTCACAAAGATGCGACGGAGCTTCTCCATAAACAGGCGAGCCTCCTCGGGTGTGCGCAGATCGGGCTCAGTCACGAGCTCAATCAAAGGCGTACCGCAGCGATTGTAGTCGACGAGCGACTCGGCCGCGGCGGTAATGCGGCCCTCGGCACCGCCCACGTGCACCATCTTGGCGGCGTCCTCCTCCATGTGGATGCGCAGGATGCGGATGGGCACCGTGTAGGAACCGTCCTCGCGGCGCTCGGGCATCTGCAGGTTGGAGGCATCGTAGCTGGCCAGGTGGCCGGCACGCTGGTTGCCCTCGCGCATGATCGACGTCATGGACGTGGACAGGCCCTCTGCGTTGGCCGAAGCGCTCGCCAGGCTCTGGGCCTCGGCCTCGCCAAACGCGCAGTCGGGGCGCTCGGCGGCACCGCGACCGGTCACATCAAGATCCAGGTGGCCGTACATGGCAAAAGCGACCGGACCCTGCGTGGTCTGGAAGTTCTTGGCCATATCGGGATAGAAGTAGTGCTTGCGGTAGAACATCGAGTGGCGCTGGATCTCGCAGTTGGTGGCGAGACCGGCCTTGACGATGCTCTCGATGGCGCGCTTGTTGGGTACCGGCAGGGCGCCGGGCAGGCCCAGGCACACCGGGCACACGTTGGCGTTGGGCTCGTCATCGTGGCTGAGCCTGCAGTTGCAGAACATCTTGGTATCGAGTGCGGTGAGCTCAGTATGGATCTCCAGGCCGATCACGGCCTCCCAATCCTGCAGGACCTCGGAAAGCTCCTTCATTACAGCTCGCCTCCCTTCCCGGCAAAATCGGGCGCGACGGAAAGCGCGGGCGCTCCCGTGGCGGCATCGGCAAAGCCGCGCTCCAGGGCGCGGGCAAACGTGAGCAGCTGACGGTCCTTAAAGGCAGGCCCCACCAGCTGGGCAGAAACGGGCAGATGAGTATCCTCGCCCAGGCCCAGCGGCACCGAGATACCGCCGTTGCCGCAAATGTTGAGCGAGATGGTGTACAGATCGGAGAGATACATCTGCGTGGGGTTGCTGATCTCGCCAAACTTAAAGGCCGTGCGCGGCGAGGCGGGCATGAGGATGGTGTCCACCTTGGCATACGCGGCGTCGTAGTCCTGCGTGATGAGCGTGCGGGCCTTTTGCGCGGCGTAGTAGTACTTGTCGTACACGCCCGAGCTCAGCAGGTAGGCACCGAGCATCTGGCGGCGCTTGGCCTCGGCGCCAAAGCCGTGGGCGCGCGAAAGCGAGCTCTGGTCGGACAGGTTGGCGCAGCCCTCCTCCTGATAGCCGTAGCGAATGCCGTCGAAGCGGGCCAAGTTGGAGAACGCCTCGGCCGGGCCGATGACGTAGTAGGCGGCGATGGCGGCGTCCAGGTGCGGCAGGTCGACCTCGACCAGCTCGGCGCCCTGGTTCTGCAGCTCCTGAGCGGCGCGCTGAACAGCGGCCTTGACCTCGGGCGTCAGGCCCTCGGCCTCCATAAACGCGGGGATGATGCCCACGCGTTTACCCTCGATGCTGTCGTTGAGATGCTCGGTAAAGTCGACGGCGCAATCCTGGCTGGTGCAGTCGTACGGATCATGGCCCGCGCCGGTAAGCGCGTTCATGGCCAGCGCGACATCCTCGACCGTGCGACCAAAGGGGCCCACCTGGTCGAGCGACGAGCCAAAGGCAACCACGCCGTAACGGCTCACGGCGCCATACGTGGGCTTAAAGCCCACCACGCCGCAGAGGCTCGCCGGCTGGCGAATGGAGCCGCCGGTGTCCGAGCCCAGCGAGAGCGCGACCTCGCCCGCGGCGACGGCGGCAGCGGAGCCGCCCGAGGAGCCGCCGGGCACGCGCTCGGTATCCCAGGGGTTGTTGGTGCGGTGGAACGCCGAGCTCTCGGTGGAGCTGCCAAAGGCAAACTCGTCCATGTTGGCCTTGCCCATGGGCAGGCAGCCGGCATCGAGCATGCGCTGGACGCAGGTGGCGGTGTAAACGCTCCGGTAGTCCGCGAGCATGCGGGAAGCGCAGGTGGTGCGCGTGCCCACGAGGTTCATGTTGTCCTTGATGGCCAGCGGCACGCCCGCGAGCGGGGGCAGCGGCTTTCCGGCGGCACGGTCGGCATCCACGCGCGCGGCGGCCTCGAGCGCAAGCTCAGGCGACACCTGCAGGAATGCCTGGACCCCGCCCTCGCACGCCTCGATGGCGGCAAGGGAGGCCTGAGCCACCTCGGTAGCGGTAAAGTCGCCGGCGGCAACGCCCGCGGCGATCTGGGCGGCGGTAAGGGAATCGAAGCTCTGCGCCATTACTCGCTCTCCCCCTCTCCCAAAATGGACGGCACGCGGAAGTAGCGGTCGCGCGCGCTGCCGGCGTTTTCGAGCGCGACGTCGAGCGGCAGATCACGCTCGGGCTCGCGCAGGTCATCGCCCATCACGTTGGACGGGCTTCCGATGGGATGGAACGTGGGCTCCACGTCGGGCAAGTCATATTGCAAGACGGGCTCGAGCATCTGGACGGCGTCGTTCATGTAGGACGTCATCTGGGTGAGCTCGTCATCGGTCAGTGCGATCTTTGCGTACTCGGCGATGCCGCGCACGTCCTTCTCGCTGAGTGCCATAGGCGCTCCCTTCCGCATAACAGTTAAACCGCTCTAGTATACAGGGCAACGCCGGCTTGGAGCAGGCGCTTTACCCAAATGCAGCGAAAACGTAACGAGGACGGCGGTTGACAGGCGGCGGGCTGGCGGTTCTGCAGCGAAACCGCACCGTCCGTAGCGAAAACCGTACCGTCCATAGCGAAAACCGTCTCGACCACAACGAAAAGCATCACAACATTCGACGTTTTTCGGCAAAATCGCGATTTTCATCGAATGTTGTGATGGTTTGGAAGCCCCGACCACCACAAAGGTGCCTGTCCCCTATGTGGTGGTTCTGGAGAATGTCTTATGCTGAGGCCTTGGCCTTGCGGCGCTTGCGGACCGCGTGGACCACAATGTCCAGCAGCAACAACACAATGGCCACGACCACGATGAGCACGGCAAACTCGCGCTTGCCCCAGTGGCGGCCGGCCAGCGACTTTTGCTTGTCGACGTCCTTCTTGTTGTACTTGGTGCGCACGCAATGCACCAGAAGGCGATGGTCGTTCACGCCGTAGGGCGTGCAGGTGACGAGTGTCACCTTGTCGGCGCCGGGCTCGATAGTCAGCGACTCCATCTCCTCGGGCAGCACGACCTCGGAGTCCACCATCTTGTAGGCGAGCGTCTTGTTCATGGTGTGCAGCAGCACCAGGTCGCCGGGCTCCAGCGAGTGGATGTCGTCGAACATGCTCAGGTTGCGCATGCCCGAGTGCGCGGTGAGCACGCAATGCGTCGAGGTGCCGCCTACCGGCAGGCTCGTGCCCTCCAGGTGGCCGACGCCCGCCATGAGGACTTCTTCGCTCGTGCCGTGGTAGATGGGCATGCTCACGTCGATGGAGGGGATCTCGACCCAGCTCATCATGGGGTCGCGGTCAAAGATGAGCTGCTGGGCGTAGGGCTCAATCTGGTCGGCGGGGAGCTCGGTGGCCTCGCCCGCCAGCTGCTCGTTAAAGGAGCGAGCCTGGAGCAGGATGTGCTCGCGCTCCTCGGCAGACAGCGCGTCCACGGTGCTGGACACGGTACTGATCTGGTTAAACACGCCCGAGGCCTCGAGCCGGTCCAAGATCCACGGCCAGGTCATAAGGCCCACGCCAATAAGGATTATGACGATGGTGATGAGCCGGTCGGCCCAGCGCGGCAGTCGCTTGCGACGGCGCTTAGGTTTTGGTTGAGGTTTGGGCTGAGGGCTTGAGCCGCCGTTGGCCGCGGCCTTATTGCTCTTCATATGTTTGGCGCCCTGCACCATCGCCGGTCACTCCTCTACAGCTCAAGTTGTCTAAACAAATAATAGCCGATTAGCGAGCTTCCGCGCCGGACAACGCAGCCTGGCAGCATTGCGCAGCGCAAGTATGGGCCCACATTTGCGTTTTAAAAATGTCCCGAATCGGCGGGGCGATTCGGGATACAATAGCTACAGGAAACGACGCACCCCGCGTAAGTACTTAGGAGCGCGGGCGACCAGTTTCCGACGTTGTTAAATGCCCGGGCCTCTAACCCCGGGCATTCTTATTTGCGCTTGTTACGGCGCAAATGCCTTCTACCGTCCGCACCGCGCGTGCGCCTACGGACCTTAAACCGAACCTCATACGAGTCAAGAAACGCGATGACGAACGTGCCCACCGCCGCGAGGGCGGCGAGCGCGTTAAGGAATTTCAGCATTTGGGGACCTCCGATCGAGTCGTCGGCCGCCCGCGCACGGGATGCGTCGCAAGGCCATTTTACTGCGAGTGCATGACCCACAGCTGGTAAACGCAATAATTGCAAACATCTGTTCGATATTCATACGCTTGATCCATCGGGCAATGGAGCCTGGCTGCGTTATCCCAAAAAGAACGGGGCAGACTCCAGTGCGGAGTCTGCCCCGAAAAGAGAATGGCAAAGCAAGAACGTGGATGGACGAGAAAAGTGTCCGCAAGTCTCATGGCCATCACATCCCACCTGCCAAAGGGATGGGTAAGCGAGCGTTACTCCTGCTCGGACTCCTCAGCCTGCTTACGGCCGCGGATGAGGTGCGCCACGCCGATGCACAGCACCGCGCCACCAGCGATCCAAGTGAACGTCACGCCGTTGAGGCCGGTCAGCGGGAGACCAGAGCCCTTTTTGTTCTGGATGGTGACGGGGATCTCGGTCGAATCAACTTTTTTATCGAGATCAGTGGTAACCATATCAGAGGTGTCAGTTACCTTGAGATTCGTCAGTTTACCGGTTGTCGGATCGTACGTAGGCGTCACCGTAATTTCGAAGTCTGCGATGGTGTTGTAGCCTGCAGGCGTCTTGCTCTCAGAAATCAGATATGTGCCTGCAACAAGGCCAGGAATAGAGACCGTGTTATTCGTTCCGGTGGTTTCAAACGTATAAGCTTTGTTCTCGTCATCGGTGAAGCTGCCGTCTTGCTTCAGCCATTTAGCGACTTCTTTAGTCGCCCCTTCCTTGATCATTTTGACCTTAAAGCCAGCAACGAGATTTGCACTCGAATCATTCGGATCGGTCTTAGTGATATTGAAGCCGAAGACATAGTCGGTGACTTCCTTTGATTCGGAAGTGCCGGTACCCTTAGGCGACATAGGATCGTTGGAATAGACAAGTTTGACCTTGTTGGTGTTACCGGCAGCCGTGTATTCGGCATCGCTGGTGAGCTGAGCCCGATAGGTCACAACGACCTTGGAGGTTCCATCAAGAGTCTCACCCACGGAATTTGCAGCAGCCTTGAGATCCTCGAAGGAGACCTTCAAATCTTGACCTGTCTTATTGTTTGAGCCGTCCGTAGTATCCGTAACCGTCACAGTGTAATTGCCAGATGCGTCAATCTTTTTGCCGTTGATAGCAACAACAATAGAGCTCTGATCTGCCTTCAGTCCAACAGAGAGATGGTCCTGGAACTCATACTGGTACTTAGTATACGTGGCAATATTGGCCGCAACAGTACCAGTCAACTTGTAGTCGATTACCTGCCCAATCCAGGCGTCGCCCACGTTCTTCCAGTCATCCGTTGTAGCGTTATCGGCCGTCTTGCCCTTAGTGTCATCGAGAATCTGCTTATCGACGGTAGGAATGCTGGTCTTTTCGGTGACAGCCACGCCCTTACCACCAACAACAGCGAAAATCGGCGAAGTGCCGGTATTCGCCTTAGCATTCTGGGGAGTACCCAGCGAGCTTTTATCAGTCACGAAAAGAAAGTAGCCAGTGCTCGTAGCATTAAAAGTCTCGCCCGCCTTGAATGAGGTGCCGGTTTGAGTAATGTTATTGTCGATGATAGCTTTAGCTATCTTGTTAAGGACGTGATCCTTGTCAAGACGCGTGCTGGCAGAAGTGTTCACGTTATTTCTATCGCTCAACCAGTCGGCAATGTTCTGAGCGGAAGGATTTGCAGGAAGGCTATTGCCATTCGTTGCGCCCTGGATAGCAGTGATGATTGCATTCTTCGCCGGCTCATTATTCTTAAGATTTGCGGCCCAGTCGACATTGGAAACGACTTTATCGGAGTTGCCTTCCCCATCCACGACATCAGCCTCGAAAATTTGGTAGGCCTTGTACGTCACATCGCCATTCTCAGCATTCTTATTGATCTTGATGCTATTAGCCGTAGCCGTGGCACCCTCAGCTGCAAACGCCATGGTCACCGGGGCCATAACTCCGCCGAAGCTCAGCGCTGCCGTGAGGCCTGCCGTTACTGCCAGGCGTGCGATGTTCTTGTTCATGCTCATCTTCTTTTCCTCCGTTTTCCGGTTGGTCCTCATCCAATCGGTCATCATCTGTCTGTGTCTTAGCATCTGCTTCGCTACGTCTCGCCCCGCTCTCGGTGGGGCTGCCAGCTACTCTTTATGGCTGCCACCTCCCCGCTTGACCAGGAGCGCGACCACGATGAGCGCAGCTCCAGCGACCGCTGCGGCGGCCACGGCGTACATTGCCATATCGCCAGTCGAGGGCATAAAGCCTCCGGTGAAGATGCTAGGGGGCGTGCCGGCGGGCGTGTTGATGAGCGACGCCTCCAGGCTGCCCGTCGACCCGTCCGCGCTGTCGGCGCGCAGGGGCGACTCGGCCGTAATGGTGAGCTTGGGCTTGGCGGCGGCCACCTGGTCGACGTCCAGGCCCTCGGCCTTGACCGTCACGGAGCGCGTACCCTCAAAGGCGGTGTAGCCCTTGGGCGCCTTGAGCTCGCGGACCTCCAGCTTGCCCGAGTCCACGCCCGAGACGGTCACGCGGCCGTCCTCGCCTGTGGTGACGGTAGCCTTGCCCTCCGCATCCCACGTGCCATCGGCTGCCAGCGTGCGACCGCGGTCGTCGGTGATGCTCAGGACCGCCCCGGGCAGCGGCTTGTCGCCGTTGCTGCTGCGCTTGGTCAGCGCGAGATCCCAGGTGTAGACAGTCGCATCGTCGCTCGGCGTGCGGGTGAAGCCGGCGTCGCCGGACTGGTCGGCAAAGGGAGAGCGCGGGTAGCGCAGGTAGACCTCGTTGGGATTGCCCTTCGCGATGCCGTGGTTGCAGCCGGCGGCGAGCGGCGCATTGTACACGGCGACCACGCGGGCGCCCGCAGTGAAAGCGTCGGCCCCGCTGAGCACGGCGATCAGGTCGCCGGTGCGCACGGTGAAGGTCCCGTCCGCGGCCACCTTGGTGGTGCAAGACGCCGTGATGTCGGTCCAGCCCTGTGCGGGCTCGGTACCGGCGCGCCCGTCCTTGCCGGTCGAGACGGCATCGAAGCCGCCGTCCGCCCCGGCAGCCACGTACACGTGCATGCTCGCGGCGACCTTGGAGGGGTCGAGCCCCGCGCTCATGGTGTCGACGAACTGCACCGCGTAGGTGTCGTAGGCGGCAAGGCCCGCGGGAATCGTAGCCGAGAGGCGCCAGTACAGGTCGTCGCCGACCGTGGCGTCGGCGGCCTTGCCCCAGGCGGCGGTGCTGTCCTCCAGCACGTGCTTGGCCACCTTGGGAGTGGCGGCCTTGGGCTTGACGGTGACGGCGCTGCCGCCGACCAGAACCATGACCGGCGCGGTGCCGGCCTCGTTCTGGGAGATGGCGTCGTCGTCGGCGACGATGAGCCAGTAGCCACAGGGCAGCTCGGCCGCCGTGCCCGCGTTGAGGGCCACGGACACGGCGCCAGAGCTCCGGAGGGAACGAGCGAGCTGTGCGCTCAGCGCGCTCGTAAGGTGGGAATCGGTGTTGAGCCGCTCGGCAGCTTCCTGCGCGGTGGCCTGGGAATTGGGCATACCGGCGCTATGCAGCACAGGCAGCACGGCGTCGCGCACGGCGTCGCTTGCCCAGACAAGGTCGGTGGCGATTTTGGCATCGTTGTCGTCATCGATGACGTTGGCGCTAAAGATCTGGTAGGCGTTGTAGCTGCGCGCCACGGTACCGCCCACCGTGATGGATCCGGTCGTACTCGGCGCGGCCTGCGCGGATGCGGGGAACACAACCGCGCAGATGCCGATCAGGAGGGCAAGCAGCGCAAACAAGATCGGGAAGGAGCAAACTTTCTTATTCACGACGCTCACCTCCCTTCGCATTCGCCTTGCGACGAATGTGCATCCAGGCCGCAGCAGCGCAAAGCACCGCCGCGCCGGCAAGGTACGTCAGAGTGACGCCCGACATACCAGAAAGGGGCAAAGAGGTGGAGTAGGTGTTGGTGAAGGTGGGGCCGCGCTCCTCGGGATTCGCACTGTCGAAGTTGACGGGGACCTGTTCCTTTTCGGCAATATCCTCGCCGTCGACGTCCTTAATCTTGGTGTAGGTTACTTCCGTGGGCTCAATTTTTCCGCCTTTTTGGTCCGTCATCGTGACATCAAATCGATAGACCGACTTGTCGTACTTGTAGTTCGTAAACGGCGTGGTCGGCTGCTGTTCGCGAACGTAATAAGTAAAGGTTTTGCTTGCACCGCGACCCGTTGGGTCAGTCTCGAGTTTGTCGAGTTGTTCGAGTTTGTACTCAATCGGGTCGAAGCCCAGGGTCAGAGGATTGTCGCCACCAGCAGTGGTGGACTTGCTGCTAACGATAGTCTTAAACTCGCTGTCAGTTGCAAGTTGAAGCGTAAACTCCTTCATCTCGCCACCCTCAACGACCTTAGTCGCCTTGGGAGTCCAAGAGCCGCTGGAGGTGTACGGAGTGTACGTGTTGGTGAAGGTCTTTGGTCCATCGGGGTTGACAATCGAATAATAGCCGTCAGCATCAGGATCTACTGGCACAGTCTCCGGAGAGTTAGCTGAACTCCCGGGATTCTTAGTCACGTCCACACGATCAATCGTGAAGTTATAGATATTAAGATTTTTAGTCGCACTCGAATCATTCTTTATCGGAACAGACATAAGTACAGTCTTGTTGTATTTGACTGTCACGTTAATCTCGTATACAGCATGATCGTAATCAATACCGGGAATATTGCCCGCATTTTCGACCAAATAGTATGAGTATGTAATTTTGCCAGTATCACTTAAGGGCTTCTTGCTGAAGTCACCGAGCTGCTTGCTAAGGTCATTGCTAAGGTCAAAGGCGATGTTGCCGTCAGCGTTATTCGGGGCAGATTCGACAAACTCGCAGCCACCATTGTCGAATACATTATTCTTCCAAGAAGGCGCTTTCGCAGTATCCGGGTCCTTGCGATAAGCCGTAAACTTGAACTCCCCATCTCCGAGCGTACGGCCGTCCAACTTCTTGGTTGCCTTCAACTTAAGGCTTGGATAGACGTACGTATCCGCAGGCACGCCTAGGTACAAGTCGCCATTCGACATGATGCCGCCGCCATGGTCCCAGGAATAGTTGCCCGTGATGAAAGTTGTCGCTTCATTCTGCGCATCATTCTGCGCATTAATCGCCGCCTCATCCCCGGCCTTAACACCCGACATAACACCCGAGGTCAGGCCGATGCTATTTTCTACCCCAACAGCACCGTTGGCGGGAATGGTGATAGCTTTTTTAAGTTCGATGCTTCCCGAGTACCGGGCGTCTCCACCGCCAAGCATCTTACCAGTCACAACTGCAATCGGCTTATTGTTATCATGCGCTGCGAGGAAGAAATCGGCATGACCGCTATCGCGAAACACCTTCGATCTGTATGCCTCTTTATCTTGATTCTTGCCACTACCACCACCTGAAAGATGGGGTATATCTTCATTGCCGGAATTGTCATCTTTGTTGTAAGGATTACTGTTATGGTCTTCGTTATCATACTCAGCGCCGGCAGACGAATTGCCAAAGATTGCCGTGCCCTCAGTGTTCGTTACCAACGTCTTGCCCGTAGGGCAGACTGCAACGCCGCCGCCGTAGCCGCCAGCTCTATTGGCGCTAATGTACGAGTTGTACACAAAGAGCCTGCCAGCATTAGATGCGGTATTCGAATCGCCCTGAACGAAGACGCCGCCTCCGCCCCAGTCAAAGCGAGACATGCAGTGGTTATTAGTGATGTAGACTGGGCTATCTTTTGACGCTCCACTTATCATCGCGTCAACCTTCTGGCCCACTCGGATGCCGGCACCTTCAGATCGGTAGCTCACGTTAGAGGCAATAATTCCTCCCGTAATGTTGAGCCATGCCATATCCTTGCGAGAACCGCCTCGCCATTGATCGGTAACGTAAACGCCGCCACCGGCTTCTTCAGAATAATTGCCAGTAATCTGGCCACCGGAAATGATGACATGGGCGCCTTCTTTGGCAGCAAGCCCAGCGCCGCCATGACAACCCCAGCCATCCTCACCGCAGAATTTGGCATAGCGATTGTTCGTAATGTAACCGCCGGAAACAGTAACGCTGCCGCCATATTCGGCCATGATGCCGCCACCAAATCCGTTATATTCAAGCGTGCTATTACCGGAGATTACGCCACCGGCCACTGTGACTGCAGACCCCTTGGCATATACACCGCCGCCACTAGGAGCGCGGTTGCCGGCAATTACGCCGTTAGAAATGCTAAGAGTCGAATTGTCGACAGATATTCCTGCGCCGGCACCATTGTTCGGACAAAAACCTCCACAAACGTAACCACCGTTCATATTGACGGTCGAGCGACTCTCCGCGTACACCAGGCTTCGGACCTTGCAGCCTTTCTGTTGTGTGAGCACGCCGCTCTCAAGACTGAAATGACCGCCGTCCTTGATGTTGATGAGCTTCAGTCCTTCAGAGCCACCGCATGCCACGATGGCGCCCTTACCTTTATTATCGCCTTCGCCTTTGATATCAATACCATGCTCTACCAGCGACTCGGTTGTGCCCGTTCCTTCTGGGGACGATTCGGTCACATAGTAGGAAAGGTAAGTCGGAATGCCATCGTTGTCGTAAGACAGTGTGGCTTCCTTGCCATAATTGGCTGGAGTTAAATTCTGTCCCTGATCATTTAGCGGCTGGCCGTCGCCGACCTGTTCACCCACTTCCACAGAATCCATAATTGTAAGTGTCACGCCACCGGTGATATTGAACAAAGGCTGATCTTGACTCGTATGCTTAATCTTGCAGCCGTTTAGGTCCAGTGTGATATTACTGACGCTATTATTGAGCTGAATTGTCTCGCTGGTATCAATATCATTCATAAGCTTGAAGTTAGCAACACCGCTTGCATTCGCCAGGTCTTTCAAGTCGTCAGCTGTTCGTATTTCAGTGAATGCCGTTTTAGTCTGCCCGCCTTCCGGCATTACGGCATTGCCATCCGACAACTCGCCATCTTCGGCCTGCAGCTTACCTTCAGGCTGACCCTGCTCAACACCATTTGAAGGGTCGGATTCGTCACCCTCGGTCTCGCCGCTATTCAGCTTTTCGGTATCCCCATTGTTGGTGTTTTCTACATCAGTAGACTCAGTTGAGGAACCCCCCCCCCATCACAGTTTCCTTGGCAGAAACCGCCGGGGCATCGTTGGCAATGGCCTGCGAGATCGGGGGCATGACGAGCGACAGTACCAGGCTCAAAATGGAGGCTCCGCACAAAACGCCCGCCAGTACACGGCGCGTCGCTTTATTACTCTGCTTAGATTTGTCTGAATTTGCTTTCATCGATGTCTCCTCCCCAAGAGACCGCGATCTTGCTCTTTCACTATCAAACGTATCTGCGCAACCTGTAATTGCGCACGCTTAGTAATGTTATGCTAATGATTGTTTAACATCTGAGCAACAAAAACCGACAGTTTTGTAGCGAGTTCTCAATTCTATTGACAATTGTTCAGATTTGCCTTCGTTTATTATCTATTTCTACTGGTAATTTAGTTAGTTATCAGTTTTTTAATAGCATTTAATTTATTTGCACAACATTTTGCTCAAGAGCAAACATCCTGTGAACGGTCGAAAATCGACCGTGAGCGGTTGGTCATAAACCAGAAGGAATACCCTACCAAATTGATGAGAATATCTTTAATCCATCGGTAGTTAGAAACGTGATGTTCAGACAACAAGATTTGAATTTTCGCGCAGATTTTAGGCATCAATTCGCCCAAATCGCCTGAGGCCACCACAAAGGTGTCTGTCCCCTTTGTGGTGGTTCTGCCCCAGCGCTACAGCAAATGTTCCTCGATAAAGAGCGCGATGCCGTCTTTGTCGTTGCTGGCGGTTACAAAGTCGGCGGCGGAGCGGGTGGCGTCGCTGCCGTTTGCCATGGCCACACCCACGCCGGCGTCGGCCACCATGCAGGTGTCATTGTCCGCATCGCCAAACACGCAGATGTTCTGGAGCTCCATGTCGTTGAGCTCCGCCACGCGCACAAGGCCGCGCGTCTTGGACACGCGCGGATCCATGAACTCGTAGAGCCGCTGCGTGGTTTGCAGAGCCGCCGCCTTAACAGTATCATCGGCAAACGTCAATGCTCGCTCAATCACCCGCGGCATTACCTCGGGCGCCATGGTAAACATCACCTTGGGCTGCGGCTCGCGCAAAAACTCGGCAAAATCGACCACCTGGTAGGGCACGCCGTCGACGCGCGACAGGTGCTCGACGCACGCGTTGCTCTCGGGCACGTAGAACACGCCGTCTCGGGGGCAGACGGGCGTTGCCGGCAGGCCCGCCATGTGCTTGCAGATGCGCGCGATGGTCTCGCCCGGCAGCGGATAGCTCAGCTCATTAATGTCGTGCGCACGGTCGATGACCTCGGCGCCGCCGCAGCCCACCAGCACGTCCACCAGGCCTTCGATGCCCCAGAGCTTGTACATGGCCTCGGTCGCGTGGGCGTCGCGCCCGGTGCACAGGCCAAACAGCACGCCGCGCTCGCGCAGGGCACGGATCGCCGCCACGGTGTGTGGGGACACCGTGTGCTGGCTCGTGAGCAGCGTACCGTCGATATCGCAGAACACGGCTTTGATGCGGCTGAAGGTGGCGTCCATGGGGGCCTTTCTGGGTAGCGCGGCGGTGTGGGGTGTGGTCGTGAACGGCGTACATGGTATACCAAGGCGCAGGCCGTTGGGCCCCGATCGCCACAAAGGTGCCTGCCCCCCCTTGTGGTGGCCTGGCCCGGGGCGCAAACCATCACAACATTCGACGTTATTCGGCAAAATCGCGATTTTCATCGAATGTTGTGATGGTTTTTACTGCTTTGTGGCACGATCCAGATGCCGACGTCCAAACAGCAGCAGCGCCGCAGGGACCGCCGTCACGACCATGCCCGCTCCCACGAGTGTCCGCTGTACGCCAAATGTTGCCGCCAGCCACGGGGCAATCGCCAGCGGGGCCACGCCGGCGAACATGTTGCCAAAGCCCATAACCGAGTTCACGCGGCCGAGTTGTTCGAGCGGTGCCGCCGTTTGCACAATGGTGTTGTGGAGCGGGTTGACGACACCCCAGGCTATGCCCAGGGCAATCTGGCCAACGAGGGCAACGCCAACGTACGGCGTCCCCACATAGAGCAGGCTTCCCAGGCCCACGGACATAAGCGCCACGAGCAGTGTTTTGAGGCTGACGAGGCGCGGCGGCAAGCGAAGCGCTACCACGGCGCCCAGCACCGCGCCGACGCCGCTGGCCGACGAGAGCCAGCCCATCCACTCGACTCCGACGTGTAGGACATCACGGTAGAAGAATGACTCCAGTGGATCGAAGGCGCCATAGCCAAAGTTCGAAAGGAAAATAATGCAGAACAGCAGGGCGAGGACGCTGTTGGTAAAGACCGTCTTGATGCTGGTCGCGAAGGTTGCACGGGTGGATATGCTGGGGTTGGAGCTTTGTCCCGCACGCTCCCCTTCCTCTGCCGAATCGGCATCCACATGTCCGGCGACATGGCTGGCCTGCGGCCTAAAGCCCCAACTGACGACGAACGCCAACACGGTAAAGAGCATCATGAGCACGAACACCGCGCGCGACGATGCAGCCGCCGCGACAAAGCCGCCCAGCGTGGGGCCAACGACGATACTCACGTTTGAGAACATGGCGATGGCGGAGTTGATGTCTTTGAGCTCGACGGGGTCGTCGGTGAGATAGGCCGGATAGGATGTGGCGATGGGCTGCGCGAACCCCATCACAAAGCCCAGGAGTACCGCGCCGGCAAGGACTGTTCCGGTCGCGCTACCAAAGGCGAGGATTGCCGCGCCGGTTGCCAACGTGCCCACGATGCTCAGCAAGAAATGACGGCGCGGGCCCCAGGCGTCGAGCGCCGCGCCGCCCGCAAAGGATCCCAGGATCACAAATACATTCATAAACAGGACGGCCAGCGATGTCGCGACGACCGAAGCGCCGTCCGCATAGGTGAGTGTTCCGATAACGCCGATAAAGTAGCTGGTCTGAAACCCGGTGTAGATGAGAAAGCGCATCGCCACCAGGCGCTTGGCCTGCACGGACAGCGATGATTGAGGCTTTGAGAAAAGAGAGGCGAGCATGGAGACTCCTTGTTTCATACGAATACGGGCGGTGGGTATTCGCCACCGTCTGTCAAATCAATCTATCCGCATGAAACATTAAGGACGCATCAAGCCCCTTCTCTCCGTTTTTCGCCCGTCATGAACTACTTGGTAGATTATAAGGCATGTCCCACACATCTACTAAAACAAAAACCACCACAAAGGTGCCTGGCCCCTTTGTGGTGGAAATGACGTTTGCCCAGATAAAACCTGCCAAAATAAACCTGTCCCTTTTTGGCAGGTTTTAGGCCAGATGGTCTTGGATAAGATCACAGATGGCTCGGGCGTCGTTGATGTTGATGGCTCGGGTCGCAAAGCCGGCGTCGAAGGCCTGGCGTGCCAGGGCCTCGTTGCAGGCAATGGCCAGCGTACGACCGTCGACCAGGTCGAGTGAGCTCTTGCCGCGCAGACGGTCGACACCGGAGCGCGCGACCACGATGTTGTCGAAGCCCTCGGTCTTGTAGCCCTCGATGATCACCACATCGACATCGTTGTAGCGCGACAGCAGCTCGCGCGCGGGCATCTCGTTCTCCTCGCGCGTGTCGGCATACTCCGCCCAACGCGTGGCGCAGATGAGGCCCACGTGCTTGGATCCGGCCTGGTGATGGCGCCAGGTGTCCTTAGCGGGCACATCGATATCAAAGCCGTGATGCCCATGATGCTTGAGCGAACCCACGCGCAGACCGCGGCGGGTGAGCTCGGCGATAACCTTCTCGACGAGCGTGGTCTTGCCCGAATTTTGGTAGCCGATAAACGCGATCGCGGGGACGGCCGGCGCCGGAGCTGCGGGCGCGACGGCAGCAGACGCGCTCGCGGGCGCGGCACCGTCAGCGGTCACGGCCTCAACAGCAGCGGCCTGACGCTCTGCACGATCCCACACGCCCGAGCGGCCGCCTTCCTTGTGCAGCAGGCGAACGTCGACGATCTCCATGCCGCGATCGACCGCCTTGCACATGTCATAGATCGTAAGGCATGCGGCACTCGCGCCGGTCAGCGCCTCCATCTCAATACCCGTCTTGCCCGTCACGCCCGCCGTGACCAGCACGTGAAAGCCAACCTGCCCGTCCGCGCGCGCCGGCGCCCAGCCCTCGGGCACGTCATCGGCCGGCGTCCCCGCCGCAGCGATGGGCGCAATGTCGCACTTGCTCTTGGTAATGAGCAGCGGATGGCACATGGGAATGATGTCGCTCGTGCGCTTGATGGCCATAATGCCCGCCACGCGCGCGCAGGCGAGCACATCGCCCTTTTTGGCGCGGTCCTGCAGCACCATGGCCTGCGTCTCGGGGTGCATGAGGATGGTGCCCTCGGCGATGGCGATGCGATGGGTCTCGGCCTTGTCGGACACGTCGACCATGCGTACCTCGCCCTTGGCGCCCACGTGCGTCAGCTCGTCGCGACGGGCGTCGCGGGCGGGCTCGGTGGCAGCGCTGGCAGTCGGCTGCGCGGACGCGTCGGCGTTGCTAGCATTCGCCGCAGCCGTGACTTTGTGGGCAGACATCGCGGCCCTGCGAGCGGCCTTGGTAGCATCGGCGTACCTGCTCTTGGCCATATGATCATCCTCCGATTTGGGACATAAATCGTTGCGTGCCCTCAATTATCGCGTGTTCCTGCGGTTTGTGGGCGACGGCATCGCGCCAAATCGAAAGTACCTGCATATCATCACCACGGCGCAGGGCGTCGCGCACCGAATACTCGGCATCGCTGAACAGGCACGGACGCACGTTTCCGTCGGCCGTCAGGCGAAGACGGTTGCAGTTCGCACAAAAATGGTTGGACATGGCGCTAATAAAGCCGACCGTTCCCGCCGCGCCCGGAAAGTGCCAATAGCGCGCAGGGCCCGCGCCGGCAGGAGCATCGTTGATGTCGAGCGGCTCGAGCTCGCCCAGTCCCGTCGCGGCGGCCCCGGCATTGATGCGCGCCCGCAGCTCGTCGCTCGGCACGGTATCGCTCGCGTCCCACAGCTCGGGATTGAGCGCGGGCGCATGCGGGTCCACAGCGCAATGCGAGCTCGTGCGCTCGTCGCCGATGGGCATATATTCGATAAAGCGCAGGTGGATGGGGCGGTCGAGCGTGAGCCGCGCAAGGGCCGCCACATCCTGGTTGAGCCGGCGCACAACAACGCAGTTGACCTTAACGGGCTCAAAGCCCCAAGCCAGCGCCGCATCGATGCCAGCCATGGTCTCCTCGAGCCGGCCCAGGCGCGTGATCTTTCCAAACATCACGGGGTCGAGCGTATCGAGTGAAATGTTGACGCGATCAAGCCCGGCGTCTTTGAGCTGCGGCGCCAGCTTGGGCAGCAGGGCACCGTTGGTGGTAAGCGAGATGTCCTCGATCTGCGGAATCGCGCGGATGTCGCGAATGAGTGGAATGATACGGCGGCTGACCAGCGGCTCGCCGCCCGTCAGGCGTACGCGACGAATGCCCTCCCCCGCCACCAAGCGCACAAAGCGGGCGATTTCCTCGGCGCTGAGCAGCTCGTCGTGCGCACGGGGCGCCACGCCATCGGCCGGCATGCAGTAAATGCAGCGGAAATTGCACTTGTCGGTAACGGCAATGCGCAGGTAGTTAATATCGCGGCCAAAGCCGTCGTGTTGCACGTGCCCGTCCACGCAGCCCTCCCCTCACGCGGCGTTTTATTCTTCGGAAAACATAATACCCCACGAGAGAATCATGCCGACACCCGTACGACAGGACAGGTCGCTTCGAGCAAAACGGACTTTCCAAGCCCATCCTCAACACAGACCATCACAACATTCGATGCTTTTCCCGATTTTGGCGAAAACCGTCGAATGTTGTGATGGTTTGCCTGCCCACGGCACCCCGCAGAAGGGCCAAAGCGCCCCTAAAGGCCGCCGTCCCAGTGTCGAATCACGAATTCCCGCAGGTCGTTCTGCCGCTTTTGGAATGCTTCGCTTCGGTCGCACTTGAGGCCCATAGCGAGTGCGATGGCGTTCATCGCCCGGTGCAATTGCAGCTGGTGGGCAAACTGAGTCCCGGTGAGGACGATCATCCTAAAGCCCAGCGCGCTCAGCACGGTCATACGCTCCGCATCCGACGCGCTGCGCTGTTTATCAAGATGGTCCGAGCCGTTATATTCAATCCCCGTACCGCTCGCAGGCGCATATACGTCGATCTCGAAATACCCGGCCTTTGCGAGATATTTGAACTCGCTGGGAACATCGACCCGATGGTTGAGCTCGATCTTGACGTATCCCAGCCCTCCCTGGGAACGTTTCGCGACGACCATGATTGCGGTGGCCGTCTCCATGGGCGAACGCGAGCCGTCGCGCACGCGCCTGAGCACGGCGGCCGCGCGTACAGCCCCCTGACGAGATCGGTTCTCATTGCAATAAGCAATCAAGTCGGCAACGGTATACCTCTGCCCCATCTCGATATAATCGCCTGTCGACAGATGATTCAAATGGTACCGGGCACAGATCTCGTAGCCATATTCCAGCTGCTCGGGCTCGCTCATCCACGAACCCGCTTGGACAAAGCACATGACCTCATCAACCACCAGAAGGTCCTCTGCCACCTCGATAAGATGGCCTGGAGGTACCGGCGCTCCAAACACGTGGCACCTAAATCCAGTCGGCGTCGAGCGCTCAAAATCGAAGTTGACGAGCGTATCGATATGATTGAGTTCTTCTCGTGGAATACCAAGCGAAACCAGATAGTCGGTAACGATCCCGACTGCCGTTGAAGCCCTCAGCCCCTTGGCATCGAGCCCCAATTTGGGCAGGCCCGCAGTTGGCTCCGCCTCGTTAGCAAGCGAGTCCTCATCGTATAGGCTGCTTGCCCGCGAGAGCGGCTCGGACGGGCGCGCCACGTTGTGGTACAGCCAGGCAGTCTTATGGGACAGGACGATCGGCAGGTCCATGAGCCCCCCAATGGAGTCGGATAACCAATCTTATTCCCCTGCCCACGGGTCCGCACACCTTCGCGCGCAAGAAAGCGATTCCACCCGGTCGAGTGGTAGAAAAACCATCACAACATTCGATGCTTTTCCCGGTTTTGGCAAAAAACGTCGAATGTTGTGATGGTTTGAGGCGAGGTGAGAGGCACGGAGGGTCAAAGCATCGTGCTCGAACGGGTTAATCCAACTCTTTTAAGCCATGCGCCAGCTGCCAGTACTCGCCGTGCTGGGCGAGCAACTCTTCGTGCGTGCCGCGCTCGATGATGCGGCCGTGTTCGAGGACCATAATCGCGTCGGCATCGCGCACGGTGGACAGGCGGTGCGCGATCATAAACGTGGTGCGTCCGCGCATGATGCGGTCCATACCGCGCTCGATGAGCTTTTCGGTGCGCGTGTCGATGGAGCTCGTAGCCTCGTCCAGGATGAGCACCGGCGGGTCGGCGACGGCCACGCGCGCGATGGCGAGCAGCTGGCGCTGGCCCTGCGACAGGTTGGCGCCGTCGGCCGTGACCGGCGTGTCGTACCCTCTAGGCAGGCGGCGGATAAACGAGTCGGCGCAGGCTGCCTCGGCAGCGGCGCGCACCTCTTCGTCAGTCGCGTCGAGCTTGCCAAAGCGGATGTTCTGCGCAATGGTGCCGCTAAACAGGTGCGTGTCTTGCAGCACAATGCCGAGCGACCCGCGCAGGCTGGACTTGGCAATGTGCTTGACGTCGATGCCGTCGTACGTGATCTCGCCGTCATCGACCTCGTAGAAGCGGTTGATGAGGTTGGTGATGGTCGTCTTACCGGCGCCTGTGGAGCCCACAAAGGCGATCTTTTGCCCCGGCTTGGCAAACAGGTTGAGATCCGTGAGCACGCGGGTGCCCGGCACGTAGGAAAAGTCCACGGCATGGAAGCGCACGTCGCCGGCAAGCGGGACCAAGCCGCACGTAAGCTCGGTACCGTCGGCAGCCACCGCGCGGCCCGACTCATCAACAGCAGCCACATCATGCAGGTGCCCGTACGCGCCCACGCCCTGGCCCTCGGGAATCTTCCACGCCCACGCGGCGTCGCCCGTCTGCACCAGCTCCACGCAGCCCTCGTCCACCTCGGGCTCAAGATCCATGGCGGCAAACAGGCGCTCGGCACCGGCCAACGCATTGAGCAAAAAGTTGCCCAGCTGCGTAAACTGGTTGATGGGCATGGCCGCCTGGCGTACGAAGACCAGATAGCTCGCGAGCGCACCCACGTCGGCCAAGCCGTTGATGCAGAGCATGCCGCCCGCCACGGCGACGATGGCATAGTTGACGTAGCCAATCACGACGGTCATGGGCACCATCGAGTTGGCGTAGGCCTGCGCGGCGCCACCGGTGCGGCGCAGCTCTTGGTTGCGCACGTCAAAACCCGCCACGTTGGCCTGCTCGTGATTAAAGACCTTGATGACCTTTTGGCCCGAGACCATCTCTTCGATATATCCGTCCAAATCGCCCAGCGATGCCTGCTGGGCGGCAAAGAAGCGCTTAGAGCGCGCGCCCAAGTAGCGCGCATACAGCACAATGGCCGCATCGCACACGAGCGTGATAATCGTGAGCTGCCAGTTAAGGATGATGAGCATGGCCGTGGTGCCCACAACCTGAATGGCGGCCTGAATCACGTTGGCAAAGCTGTTGTTGAGCGCCTCGGAGACAGTGTCGACATCGTTGGTGAAAAAGCTCATGATGTCACCCGAGCGCGTGCTGTCGAAGTAGCTCAGCGGCAGCATCTGGATGTGCGCAAACAGGTCGCGGCGGATATCGGAGACCACGCGCTGGGCCGCGCGCACCATAATCTGTGAGTAGCCCAGAGCCGAGAGCACGCCCGCGGCGTAGATGGCAGCGGTAAAGATAACCTGCCTGGCGAGCAGTTCCTCGCCGCCCGTTGCCAAACCGTTGACGATGGGGCGCACCATGTAGGTACCGGCAAGGCTTGCGATGGCCGCAACAGAGGCAAGCACACCCACTGCGAGCAGCGAGAACTTGGCGTGTCCCATGTAGGAGAGCAGGCGGCGAAGCGTCTGCGTCAGATTGGTGGGACGGGCCTGAGCGGATGTCTTAGGCATGGCGCTCACCTCCTTCCGTGGCTTGAATTGATTCGTTGAGGCCGGCGGGAGACGGATCATTTACGCCATCCGCGACGTCCGCATCCCCCGCAAACTCCATCTGCGAGGCATAGATCTCCTGGTAGATGCTATCGCCTGCCAGCAGCTCTTCATGCGTGCCCACGCCGTGGACACGTCCGTCGTCCAGCACAATAATGCGATCGGCATCCATGACGCTCGCAATGCGCTGCGCAATGACAATCACCGTCGTATTGGGAATCTGAGCGATATGCTCACGAATCTTGGCGTCGGTCGCCATATCGACCGCGCTGGTCGAATCGTCAAAGATGAGCACACGCGGATGCTTGAGCAATGTACGCGCGATGCACAGGCGCTGCTTCTGCCCGCCCGAGACACCGGCACCGCCCTGGCCCAGATAGCCGTCAAGGCCGCCGATGCGATCCAGGAACTCGTCCACGCACGCCGCGCGGCAAGCCGCGAGGAGCTCATCGTCCGACGCCTGCGGATTGCCCCACTGCAGGTTCTCGCGCACGGTACCCGTAAACAGCACGTTCTTTTGCAGCACGATACCCACGGCGTCGCGTAGGGTCGCGAGGTCGTAGTCGCGCACATCGCGCCCGCCCACGAGTACGGCGCCTTCGGTGGCGTCGTACAGGCGCGCGATTAGCTGCGCAAGCGAACTCTTGCCCGAGCCCGTGCCGCCGAGCACGCCCACCGTGGAGCCCGCCTCAATGCAAAGGTCAATATGCTCGAGCACATCCTCGGCTGCATCCGCGCGGTATTTAAAGGAAACGTCGCGAAACTCGATGCTTCCGTCGGCCACCTCGTGCACGGCAGCGGCAGCGTCGGGCGCCTGGATAAGCGAACGCTCGTCGAGCACCCGCGAGATGCGTTCCACGCTGGCAAGTGCGCGCGTGAGCAGCAAAAACACGTTGGAAATCATCATGAGCGAGTTCATGATGAGCAGCACATAGCTCATAAAGCCCGTGAGCGAGCCCACGCCGAGCTCGCCGGCAAGAATCATGCGCCCGCCGATCCACAGAATGGAAAGCGCCGCCACGTACATCGACAGCTGAAACACCGGCAGGTTGAGCACGGCGTTGCCAAAGGTCTTCGTCGCGGTGCGCGCAAGCTCGGTATTGACGGCATCGAACTTGGCCTCCTCGTGCTCGGCACGCACGTACGCCTTGACGGCGCGCACGGCGGTGAGGTCCTCCTGCACCACACCGTTGAGATGGTCCATCGAGGTCTGCAGCTGGCGGTAGAGCGGACTGACGCGATAGGTGATAACGCCCAGCACGATCGCCAGCACCGGCAGGATGATCGCGAAAACGGTGGCGAGCGGACGCGACAGCACCAGCGCATAGACCAAGCCGACGATGAGCGTCACGGGACCGCGCACCATGGGGCGAAAGCCATTGCCGATGGCATTTTGGATGACGGTGATATCGGTAGTCATGCGGGTGACGAGCGAGCTGGCGTCGTAGTTATCCAGATTGCCAAAAGCGAGCGTCTGGATCTTGCGGTACTCCGCCTCGCGCAAGTTAGCGCCCAGCCCCGAGGCGACGCGAGCAGACGTGCGTGCATAGCCCAAGCCAAGTACCAGCGAACATGCGGCGCATACCAACATATACGTGCCCTGCAACAGCATGTAGTTGATGTCGCCCGCGGGCACGCCCACATCGATGATATTTGCCATGATGACCGGGATAAACAGCTCGAGCGCCGTCTCGGCCGTCACAAAGAGCACGCCGAGCATGGCATCGCGGCGGTATGCCCCCAGATAGGAAAACAAAATCTTGAGATTGCGCACGCAGGTTCATCCCCCATCAAACGTTGTTCGCAAACCCACGTATTATGGCGCGCCGGGCGGCGGTGTCAAGTGCTCCGAAATCGATTTCTGCAAGGCTAGTGCAGGCGCCATGCTCACAGGGCGCATGTCCGTATTCAATTGGAAATGAACGCGTGCGTGACTTTTTCGCCCCGCCGCCAACACAAACCTTGACTCTATAATCGTTGTAGGGTTTTCACTACACTGGTACGTAAACAGACCAAGCCAGAAAGCCCCGCCCATGGAACACGACCTCACACGCGGCAATGTCCTTAAGACCATCGCGGTCTTTGCCCTGCCTTATATGCTCTCGTACTTTTTGCAGATGCTCTACGGCATGGCCGACCTGTACATGATGGGGCAGTTTAGCGGCGCCGCCGGCATCACCGCCGTGGGTAATGGCGCGCAGACGCTCTATATCATTACCGTGACGCTCGTGGGCCTGGCCATGGGAACGACGGTTATCGTCGGCCACGCCGTGGGTTCGCGTCGGTTTGACCGCGCCGAGACCGCCATCGGCAACACCATCACGCTCTTTATGGGTGTCTCGGTGGTGCTGGCCGCTGTCCTGCTCGCACTGTGTCCGCAGATCGTGGCGCTCATTGGCACGCCGGCCGAAGCGGTCGAAGGAACCGCCGCCTACCTGCGTATCTGCTTTATCGGCATTCCCTTTATCGCCGCGTACAACATCCTCTCGGCCATCTTTCGCGGCCTAGGCGATTCGCGCTCGCCCATGTACGTGATTGGCGTGGCATGCATCATCAATATCGCGCTTGATTATCTGTTTATCGGCCACATGGGGCTCGGCCCCGTGGGCGCGGCGCTCGGCACGGTAATCGCCCAGACGGCCAGCGTTGCCCTCGCGCTCGTGTGGCTCAAGAGCCGCCGCACGAACATCCACGTTAAGCGCAGCGACCTGCGCCCTCAGCCCGAGGTGCTCGGCAGCATTCTTAAGATCGGCGTGCCCGTGGCCGTGCAGGACGGCTGCATCCAGGTGGCGTTTATGTTCATCACCGTCATCGCCAACCACCGCGGTCTAGTCGACGCCGCCGCCGTGGGCCTGGTCGAGAAGATGATCAGCTTTTTGTTCATTGTGCCGAGTTCCATGGGTGCCACCGTCAGCGCGCTCACGGCGCAAAACGCCGGCGCAGGCAAGGGCGACCGCGCGCGTCAGGTGCTCAAAGATGCCATGACCATCTCGGTCGTGTACGGTTGCCTGATCACGGTGCTGATGTGGCTGGTGGCACCGGCGTTTATCGGCTTTTTTGCCAAGGACCCCGCGGTGGTCGCCGCCGGTACTGGCTATATGCACAGTTATATTTTCGACGCGATTTTTGCCGGCATCCACATTTGCTTTAGCGGCTTTTTCGCTGCATACGGCAAGAGCTACATCGGCTTTGCGCACAACGTGCTGGCCGTGGCGCTCATTCGCGTGCCCGGTGCATGGCTGCTGTCGAACGCCTATTCCGATACGTTGTTTCCCATGGGCATTGCCTCGCCGTGCGGGTCCATTCTGTCGGCGGTCATCTGTGTGATTGCATTTACCGTGCTCAACCGGCGCGGGGCTTTTGACAAGCTGATGGCGTAGCGGGGCAACGCGAAATCGCCCTTATCGACGACATCATCAGCGATGACCCCGCGACCTACGTGACGCAGATCACGGTGCCGGTTGCCCCAGCAAAGTAAGAACCGCCCGGAAGGCATCGCGCTTCCGGGCGGTTTTTCAATTTGGTTATCGACGCCTTAAGCCTGGGGCACCTGACCAGTAGCCAAGATCTGCTCGAGTGCGTCCTCATCCAGCACGGGTACGCCCAGCTGCTCGGCCTTGGTGAGCTTGGAGCCCGCTTTGGGGCCGGCGACCAGATAGCTCGTCTTCTTCGACACACTGCCCGAAACCTTGGCGCCGAGCACCTTGAGCGCCGCGCCCGCCTCGTCGCGGGTGCGGTTGACGAGCGTGCCGGTGAGCACGAAGGTCAGGCCCGCGAGCGGCTGCGCGTCGGCGAGCTCGCCCGCTACGCCGGCATCGGCTGCGGCCTGTGCATGCGCGGCGCCCAAGTCAACCTCGAGCGACAGGCCCGCCTGACGCAGGCGCTCCAGCACGGCGAGGTTCTCGGGCACGGCCAGGAACTGCTTGACGCTCGCCGCGATCTTGGGACCGATGCCCTCGCACTCGGCGATGTCCTCTTCGCTCGCCAAGATGAGCTTGTCAATCGACAGGAATCGCTCGGCGATGACCTCGCCCACGCTTTTGCCCACATGGCGGATACCCAGGGCAAACAGCACGCGGCCGAGCGGCTGGCTTTTGGACTTGTTGAGTTCGGCGACGATCTTTTCGGCCGTCTTGAGGCCCACCGGAATGGGATCGCCCTTCTTAACACCCTTTTTGCTATTGGTGCTCGCGTACACGCGGCCCGTGTCCAGGCCGGCGATGTCGTCGACTGTGAGCTGGTAGAAGTCCGCGACATCGTGGATCAGCCCGGCGGCGATCATCTTGTCGACGATCTCGTCGCCCAGGCCGTCGACGTCCATGCAGCCGCGGCTCACCCAGTGGAGCAGGCGTTCCTTGAGCTGCGCGGGGCAATCGATGGAGACGCAGCGGTAGGCCACCTCGCCGTCCTCGTGGACAACGGGGCTGCCGCACACGGGGCAGACCTCGGGCATGTGCCAGTCGACCGAATCGGCCGGGCGCTTATCGAGCACCGGGCCCACGACCTCGGGAATCACGTCGCCCGCCTTGTGCACGATGATGGTGTCACCCTCGCGCACGTTTTTGCGACGGATCTCGTCGATATTGTGCAGCGTGGCACGCGCGATGGTGGAACCGGCAACCGTCACCGGGTCGAACTCGGCGACCGGCGTGAGCACACCGGTGCGGCCCACCTGGATGCGAATTTCGCGCAGGACGGTCTGCTTTTCCTCGGGCGGGAACTTAAAGGCAATGGCCCAGCGCGGCGCGCGGGCGGTAAAGCCCAAGTCAAGCTGCTGCTGGAAGCTGTCGACCTTTACGACCACGCCATCGATGTCGTAGTCCAGGTCACCGCGATGCTCGAGGGCCTGGGCGCAGAACTCGTGGACCTCGGCCGGCGTGGCGCAGCGCGCCACGTTGGGGTTGACGCTAAAGCCGGCGCTACGCAGCCAGTCCAGAAACTCACGCTGGCTGTGGACGTGCAGCGGATCGGTATCGGCGATGGCGTAGATAAAGGTGGCCAGATCGCGGCGCGCCGTGACCTTGGGATCCTTTTGACGCAGGCTGCCGGCGGCGGCGTTGCGCGGGTTGGCGAAGGGGTCGCGGCCCTCGGCATCGGCCTCGTCGTTCAGGCGCACAAAGCTGCCCTTGGGCATATAGACCTCGCCGCGCACTTCGATGGTACGCTCGCGGTCGGCGCCCATGTGGGCGAGCGCCGGCTCGGACAGGTGCATGGGCACATCCTTGATGGTACGGACGTTGAGCGACACGTCCTCGCCCGTGGTGCCATCGCCACGTGTAGCGGCGCGCACAAAGGTGCCGTTTTGGTAGGTAAGCGCCACGCCCAGACCGTCGATCTTAAGCTCGCAGGTATAGGTGACGCTGCCGGCACCGAGCGCATCCTCGGTGCGCTGGAGCCATGCGTCGAGCTCGTCCAGATCCATGGCATCGTCCATGGAATACATGCGCGCCATATGCGTGACCGGCGTAAACTGCTCGCTCACGTAGCCGCCCACGCGCTGGGTATAGCTGTCGGGCGTCACCAGGTCGGGGTAGGTCGCCTCGATCTCCTGCAGCTCAACGAGCATTTTGTCGAAGGCGGCGTCCGTGATCTCGGGCGCATCGAGCATGTAGTAGCGATAGGCGTGGTAATCGAGCTCGTGGCGCAGCTCGGCCGCGCGCGCTGCCGCCTGGGCATGGGCGTCGGTCGGTGCGGCGGCATCCGCACTCGCGGGCGTTTCGGTATCGATGTCCACGCCGTCACCAAACAGGCTCGATTGCTCCATAGCGGCACTCCTTCGCTCGATTTCAAACGGATACAAGAGTACCACCGGTCGCCATGGCGCCGAATAACCCTTTCGAACCGCATCGAATCGGCAGCCGCCAGACCGGAGTGGATCGCGCGATCAACTCATATCCGTGCCATTTCTAAATGATCCGTTTCCACGTCCCCAACGGATCAATAAGAAAAGAGGGACTGTCCCGCGTTGGCGGGACAGTCCCCTCTGGCTTCGATATGTGCAATACGGCTCGTTAGAAACCCTGGCCATAGCCTTGGCCTTGACCCTGGCCCTGCTGGCCCAGCAGCTCCTCCAGATACTGGCGCAGCTGCTCGTCGGTAATACCGCCGTTGCCGGTATCGGTCGCGCTGTCGTTCTGCTGCTGGTTCTGCAGCTCCTCGTCGGAGCCCAGCTCGACCGTGACCTTCTTCTCGTCCTTGCCGCGCATGAGCGTGATCTCGACCTTCTCGCCCACCTCATGGCTGCGCAGCGCGATGATCAGGCCGTCGGCGCTTGTAATCTCGTCGTCGTCCAGCTTGGTAATGACATCGCCCTCCTGGATGCCGGCCTTGGCGGCGGGACCGTCCTCGACGACGCTCGCCACGTACGCGCCGCTATCGGTGCTCAGCTTGTTGGTGCGGGCGTTGAGCGCGTTGACGCTCGAAAGCGTGGCGCCCAGGTACGGGTGCACTGGCGTCTTACCGTCGATAATCTGGTCGGCAATGTTCTTGGCGTAGTTAACGGGAATAGCAAAGCCCACGCCCGAGCTGGAGCCCGAGTAGCTCTCGATAAGCGAGTTGATACCCACCAGCTCGCCGTTGTCGTTGACGAGCGCGCCGCCGGAGTTGCCCGGGTTGATGGCGGCATCGGTCTGAATCATGTTGGCATAGATGGTGTTACCGTTGGTCGAGCTCATGGCCGTGGAGCGATACAGCGCCGAGACGATACCGGTGGAGACAGACTGCTCGTTGCCAAACGGCGAGCCGATCGCCATGACCCACTCGCCCACGTTGAGCTTGGAGGAGTCGCCGATCTCGATCGGCGTGAGCTTAGAGGCGTCGGCGTCCTTGAGCTTGATGACGGCCAGGTCGCTCGAGGCATCGTTGCCCACGAACTCGGCCTCGTAGGTGGTGCCGTCGTCCATGGTAACCACGTACTGGTCATAGCCATCGACCACGTGGTTGTTGGTAAGGATGTGGCCCTCGGTATCGAGCACCACGCCCGAACCGACGCTGCCCGAGTTGTCCGACTCGTCGGCAGACTGCGAAAGCGAGCCATTCTGGCTGCCGCTCGAAGTGGCGGTAATGGAAACCACGGAGGGCAACGCCTTGGCAGAAACGGCCTCGGCCAGCGTGGTGTCCTCGGAATCAATCGTAATCTTTTGCGTCGATGAACCCGAAGCACCCGCCGTCACGGCATTCTTTCCGCCGCCAATGTTGAGCGTGCCGCTCATAATGAGCGCAATGACCAGCAGGGCGCCGCAGGCACAACCGGCAAGCGCCGTAATAAAGATCGGCAGCTTTTTGGTCTTAGTCTTGACCACTGTGTGCTTGTTTACAACCTGCTGGCTGCCCAGCGGCTTGCCGGTCTGCGTGTCGTATGCCTGCACGTAGGGAATGTTGCTGTCGGCAGGCGTCGACTCCACCTGCACACGCGGCTGCTGCTGGGTCTCGCCGGCGTTGCCCGCATCCTGGGGACGCTGGGAATCGTACTCGCTCATAGCTGCGATCCTTTCGTCAAATAACCAAAGGCCCGCCAAACATGTGGCGGGCCATCATTGTTCACGTTGAGTTGTACCCCAATATGCGGGCGCAAGTGTATGAGAACGCAATCTTTTAGGAAGGCTTAAGTTCTGCTGCAAACTCGAAAGGAACCCGCACCTGCGTCAAAACCACCACAAAGGTGCCTGTCCCCTTTGTGGTGGAAATCTAGTCCTTAAACAGATAGCCCACGCCGCGGACGGTGGTGACGTGCGCCGCGATCTGCGGGCCCACCTTGGAGCGAATGCGTCGAATGTGCACGTCGACGGTGCGCGTGCCGCCGCAGTACTCAAAGCCCCACACGCGGTGCAGCAGCACCTCGCGGCTGTAGGCGCGGTTGGGGTGCGTCGCCAAAAAGCTCAGCAGCGAGTACTCCATCAGCGTCAGGTCGATGGGCTCGTTATCGAGTGTCACCTGGTAGGTAGCCAGGTTGATCTCGAGGTTATCGATGTTGAGTACATCGTCAGCGGTGACGGTCTCCTCCTCGCCCATCAGGCGCTGCGCACGAGCCTTGAGCTCGTTGGGCGTCGCCGTGGGGCATACAAAGTCGGCATGCGCGTGATTCGGCAGGCGCAGGGTACCGAGTGCCTCGTCGTCAACGATCACCAACATGGGGACGCCACCACGATCGTCGAGCCACTTGGCAATCTGATCGATGCGGTCGCTGCGGATGCCATCTGAATCGAGAATCAGCAGGTCAAAGTCGTGCGCCGCAGTTGGCGAATCGGGGGTTGCCAGGCTCACCTCGACACCCAGGGTGGTCGTCAAGCTGCGGGCAAACTCGTGGAAGCGCGTCGTGCGCGCCATGAACAGGGCACTCTTATCGGACATATCGGCCTCCAAAGAAATGAGCTCAATCGTACTGGAACAAGCCAGCGCGATTAGGAGTTCGCCAGGTAGTGCTTGATCTCCCACTCGGTGATCGTAGACTCAAACTTATGCCACTCGTCGCGCTTCTTTTTGAGGAAGAAGCTGTGGATGTGCTCGCCGAGAGCATCCTTCATAAACTGCGAGTCCTCAAACACGTCGAGCGCCTCTTTGAGCGAGCGCGGCAGCGGCGCGTAGCCGGCCTCGACCATCTGACGGTCGGTAAGCTTGAGCGTCTCGGCCGTGGCCTCGGGCGGGAGTTCCAGCTTGCGCTCGATGCCGTCCAGACCAGCCGCCAGCGTGACGGCGTTGACCAGGTACGGGTTGGCCATGGGGTCGGGACTGCGCAGCTCGATGCGCGTGGACAGCGGCTTGCCGGGCTTGTAGACCGGGATGCGGACCATACTCGCGCGGTTGCGCAGGCCCCACGTGGCGTACTGCGGCACGGAGTCGCCACCCGTGGTGATGCGCTTGTACGAGTTGACCGTGGGGTTGGTGATGGCACTGATCTCGCGGGCATGCGCCAGGATGCCAGCCATATAGTGCTTGGCGACGTCGGAGAGATGGTACTTCTCGTCGTCCTCGCCCCAAAAGACGTTGTTGCCGTCGTGATCGAACAGCGACTGATGCAAAAACATGGCGCTGCCGTCCTCGCCCGCCAGCGGCTTGGGCATAAAGGAGGCGTGGCAACCGCTCTCGTAAGCTTGCTGTTTAATGATGAGCTTGGCCGTGGTAATGGCGTCGGACATGCTCAGGGCCTCGGCGTGGCGCAGGCTCATGCCGTGCTGCGAGCGACCGGCGGCGTGGAAGGTGTACTCCACGGGCACGGACATCTTCTCGAGCGTAAGGACCGTGTTGCGGCGCAGGTCGCGCGCGGCGTCGCTCACCGAAAGATCGAAGTAGCCCACGTTGTCGAGCGGCTCGGGCGTGCGCTCGTCGGGGAAATAGTAGTACTCCAGCTCGGCACCAACGTTGAGCAGGTAGCCGGCCTTCTCGGCCTTATGGAACATGCGGCGCAGCGCAGCGCGCGGGTCGCCGGCGAAGGGCTCGCGATCGGGAGTGCACACGTCGCAGAACACACGGGCGACGCCGTTGTGGCTCGGACGCCACGGCAAAATCTGGAAGGTCGAGGCATCAGGGAATGCCAACATGTCGGCTTCCTCGGGCGTGGCAAAGCCCTCGATGGCCGAGCCGTCAAAGCCAATGCCCTCCTCAAATGCGACCTCGAGGTCCTCGGGGCTAATGGCAAAGTTTTTGAGGCGGCCGAGAATGTCGACAAACCACAGACGAACAAAGCGGATGTCACGTTGCTCTACGGAGCGGAGTACGTAATCGATGTTCTGCTGGTTCATGTCGCTCCCCTTTCTTTCGGGCGGGTTTCGACTGGTCTATATCGCAGATACTATCGCAGAAAAATGTTTCCGCAGGGTTAAAGCGTATCAAGCGCCCAAAAAACGTTCGCGAGCAGGCAGATGTACCTTACGCGCGATCATAGATGACTACTCCCTCGCGCTCGATTGCCGCAGCGAGATCGTCATTAAGATAATCGCTCGAAACGAGGTCAACCTGCTTTCCTGTTTCCCTGCGCACCGCCTCACCAAACGCCGACAACGCGAAAAGACCAAAGCCCTGCTCGCGATCAACTTCGAGACGCAAGTCAATGTCGCTATCGGCACGCGCTTCGCCACGGGCATACGAACCAAAAAGAATCACGGTTTTGATGGCGGGAATCGAGCTGGCTGCCTCGCGGACGGCGGACTCAATCTGGGCAGTATCCAAAATGCCCGCCGCGACGCTTTCGCTCGCAGAGCTTTTACCGAGTGAAGGAACAAACGGCAGTGAGCGCTCGCGCAGCATCTGTCTCATAAACATATTGACCGCAACAGACGAAGTCATGCCAAGTTCTTCGCACAGCTCGGCAAATGAATCTTTAATTGACGAGTCCACTCGCACACTCAACACAGACGCAGCCATGGATACCTCCTATATGACATTGTCTATATATTATCACACAGACTAGCGCGAGGTCGAAGCGCGGTGTTCGATGTGGCCGGGGACCTCGATGCGCTTGGGGGCGAGCTTTGCGGCGTCGCCCACCGTAGTGGTAACGACGTCGATGCGCTGTGACAGGCGCTCGACTACGCGCTCGGCAATGGTAAGGGTGTCTTGCGCGGCCGTGGTCACACCGCCAAAGAGCACGTGGTTCCAGGGATAGTCGTCAAACGTCGCAATCTTGAGGCCAGCCGGCAACGAGGGCCCCAACTGTGCCAGTGCCTCGGTCAGACGCAGAAAGACCAGACCGTTGACGGCAATGAGGCCGAGCTTTTTACCCGCATAGCCGCGGATGGTCTCGCCCAAGCGGCCAACGCCCGTGGCGCCACCGTCGGCCAGGGTGACGACCTCGCCGGCCAGGCCGCGTCGCGAAAGCTCGTCGACAAAGGCCTCGGCGCGCTCACGACGCACGGGGCTGTCGTCGCTCGCCTCGGTGAGCAGGCACAGACGCTCGCTGCCTGCAGAGGCCAAGGCGTCTACCAGGCCGGCGACCAGCTCACGGTTGTTGGAGGTCACCAGATCGATGCCGCCATTGGCAACATCGCGGTCGAGCAGCACGACGGGCAGGCGCCCCGCGGCCGCGGCAATCGCCTCGTCGTTGCCGCCGCAGGTGTTGACGATCAGGCCATCCACGCCGGCATCGATAAGTCTGGCGAGCGACTCTGTCTCCTTGGCGGGGTCGTTGCCGTTAATGGCCGTCATGAGCGAGCAGCCGCGCGCAGCGGCGCTGGCGGAAAGGTCCTCAAGCATGGCGTTGGAGAACGGGTTGCTAATGTCGGCCAGGATCACGCCGATGAGATTGGTGCGCGAGCTGCGCAAATTACGTGCGGCGGCACGCGGGCGATAGCCAGTGCGCTCGATAACCGCCGCGATGCGGGCGCGGGTCTCCTCGGTCATCTGCCCGGGGCGGTTATTGAGGTAGCGCGAAACCGTGGCCGGGCTCACGCCCGCCTCGGCGGCAATGTCCTTGATTCTCATCTGCGCCATAGCGCACCCCGTTTCCCCATTGTCGGCAACCTGAGCCATTTTAGGCATTTATACGGACTGCCTACGCCACCAGAGCCGCAGGACGATCTTAATTTCACCGCAGCAAATAAAGGGGGCGAGTTAGATAGCCGAGTCTTTGGACAGCTCGAAATAGTCGGGATACAAGGCGATAACCGGGCCCTGTTCTTCGGGCATCAGGTGCAGGTGTATCTCTGCCAGATAGCTCGCCGCGTCGGTATCGCCCCTCTTAATGGCCTCGAGAATCCGGCGATGCTGTCGACGAATCGGCTCCCAATCCAAATCCTGCGACACCATACGCAACCAGTTGTATCGCTCAAAATGCGTGTTGATGCTCTTCATCCAATCCCACAACATGTGACGACCGGCAATCACAAAACACGTCTCATGGAACAGGTTGTCCAGATCGAAAAAGCGACGCGTTTCGCTATGGTCGAGCGACTCAGACTCGGCAAGAATCTGCCCGAGCCGATGCTTTTGCTCGGGCGTGGCGGCAGAGCAGCATTTAATGAGCACACTTCTCTCGAGTTTCTCGCGCAAGAAACAAGCGTTCTCGGCGCGCTCCATGCTGATCTTAGAGACGTAGGTGCCGCTCTTGGGACGCGTTTCCACCAGCTCCTGCTCGCGCAGACGCACAAAGGACTCGCGAATGGGCGTTCGCCCGATTCCCGTCTCTTTTTCCAGGCCAATCGCCGAAAGACGCGTGCCGGGCTTGAGCTCGGCATAGATGATCTTGGAGCGCAATGCGTTGTATGCCTGATCTTGCAGGCTCTGATAATGCTGGTGTTGTTCCATAAAGCTAAAGCCCTCGGATGAAGCTCACGGTTTGTCGAATATCACCACGTAATACTATCGCATCGACACGCCCCGGCTCCCAATCAGTCTTTTTGGGACGGGGCTCTTTTAGCTACCCTGGCCCGCAGATCGGCCCCCTTGCCACAAAAGTGGCCCATCTACTACGTTAACACGGATAGCCTCGGCCATACCGAAAACCGTGAAAACAAAACCGCAGTTAGACAGCTTGTCGATTTTCGAAAAAGCCGACTATGGTTGGCCCCTGCGGCTTAAACGTAGTAGATAGGCCCTTTTCGTGACGCAGCACTACCGCACCCCAAATTGGCACCCCGAGCCTGTTATAAGTTGCTGTGAAATACGGACGGTTGATAATCAAGGGTTGATAATCAAGGCGCGCTATACGGCTTGCCATATTTCACTATACTTTGCTGTACGTCGCTATACTTTGCTATAACTTGACAATAATCGGCCCGTTACCATCCGGGATATAACGGACCCCAAGCCAACGCTGGCTTGGGGTCCGTCTTGTACCATGGCTCTTTTGGACTATGAGCGCTCGTATTTCGTGGCCCGCCCGGTTCCCTGCCTTACGATTGCATTCCGTTCAAGCAGAGATTCGAGTGCCGCCAACGTCCGCATGCGGCTCAGCCCCGTCTGTTTTTCAATCTCGCTTCGCGACATAATTCGTCCGCCCGACAAGGCATTGAGAACCTGGATCTCTTCCTCGGACCCTTCAAAGGCATCGGTAGCGGGCAATGTGACGGCCACCATGCCGCCGCGAACATCAAAAATTGGTTGATTGATCGAATCGCGATAGGCACGTCTAATGCGCGCGATTCCCGTGCCAAATTTCTCGATGTAATCCAGCTTTAAAAAGACCTCGGCGACAATTGGGTTTCTGAGCACGGATATCTGCCCATACAGGTATTGTTCCGTCGTCAAACCGGCGGGCAGTGATCCGGGCGAAGTCACAACAACGCGATCGTCGTACAAGGCAATTTGAACATTCGCTCGAACGTCCCACGTCCGATGCACCAAAGCGTTTGCAACAGCTTCGCGGAATGCCTCAAGAGAAATTCGATCGGTTTGGACGCGCTCCATCCCTTCGATACGCTCAAAACGGTAGTAGCGTGCAAACATAGCCACCGCCCTGTCCACCTGCTCAATTGCGGATACATTTGTCGCCGTCTCACGGTCCAAGATCACATCCTCGGTATCGCCAAAACGGACGCAGTCGATGCCCGGAAAATCATTCTTATCCGCCAAAATCGCCGCAGCGTTGGTATAGCCATCTTTGTCGAGCAAGCGAAGCGTGCGCATAATATCCGGCGTTAGCTCGGAAATGCCGAGATGTTCAACACACTTATGCTCGAGCGTGTGAAAACTCAAGTCCTGGCGAGCCGACGTGAGCGCGTCGAACGTTACGTTGCTGCCTTCAAGCGTCAGCCTGCCATACTCAAACCGGTCGACCTCCACCGTTGCCGAATCGTTTCGCCTGTAGGCCTTTCCCTTGCTTCGATAGGGTTTGTCCTGGCCCTCATAAACCGTAAGGATTACGGTCCCGTGTTTCTCATCGGGCTCGAGCGTGTAACGGGGAGCGGGATCCAAGCTGTCATTAATCATGTTCTCGATGCGGAGACACTCTGCGACCGGATCTGCAAGGCCGACAGCCACGCCCTCGTCATCAACGCCAAACTCAATCTTGCCCGTCCCGTAGTTTGCATAGGCGCTCACCGTTTTAAGAAACGTCGGCGTAACGCTTTCCTTGTATTCGACTGTAGGGTTCTCTCTAACAACCATATGCACAACCCTCTCGTTTCGTACCATTCATAACCGTATTATAAGACGAAAACCGTTTGCGTACTGATTTATCAAAGACGCAAACGGTTTTCGTCTTTATTTGCGTACGGAATTAAGACGCATAATTTCGCTTTCGTATGGCTCAATACCGGACACAGACTGTTTTCGTCTGTCAATACGCCTGCAATCCAAACGAAAAGAGCCCCAAGCTCGTATGAACTCGGGGCTCTTTGTGCCGCACATCTATGAGAGGAGAAATTCGATGCGTACGGGCGCTACTCCATGAAGCCGCAATGGTGCAATGGGGCCAGATTTACATGCACCAAGTTGGTGCAAAGTAACCTGCCCCCACGCAACAAGGGGTTGACTAGAGCTCGCAGGCAACCTTGTAGCCATCGCCGATGGCATCGCGGATGTTGCCGCACTTGTTGGCATCGCCCAGCACGTGGGTGGCAACGCCGGCAGCGGCAAGGTCGTCGGCCAACTTGGTATTGGGACGATAGCCCATGGCGAGCACCAGCGTATCAGCATCGGCGATGGTGTGGGCCTCGCCATCCTTCTCGTAGCTGATGGCATCCTCGGTGATCTCGGTCACCTTGGCCTCGGTCAGCACGTGGACGCCCTTGGAGAGCATGCGCGTGATGAGCACCGCGCGACCGGCACCGCCCTCGTTGGCGGCAAGCGTCTTGGTCATCTCGATAACGGTGACATCGCGATTGGCCGGCGAAAGGTCGTTGACCAACGGGGCCAGGTAATCGGCCGTCTCGCAGCCAACGGTGCCGCCGCCCACAATGACGATCTTCTTACCCGGGAAAGCCTTGCCACCCAGCAGGTCGTCAGCCGTCATAACCTGCTTAAAGCCCTGCATGAATGCCGGAGCGATGGGCTCGGCGCCGTAGGCCAGGACAACCTCGTAGCCCGCGTAGTCGCGCTGAATGTCCTCGGCCGAGAGCTCGGTGCCAAAGACGCACGTGACGCCTGCCTCGGCCAGGCGACGGTACTGATACTTGATCACGCGGGTGAGCTCCTGCTTTGCCGGCGGAACGGCCGCGATGCGCATCTCGCCACCCGGCTCGTCCTGCTTGTCCACGAGCACCACGTTATGGCCGCGCTTGGCGGCAATGTAGGCTGCCTCCATGCCCGCAGGACCGGCACCCACAACGAGCACGTTCTTTGCCTCGGCGGCAGGCTCGTAGCCGGCCTCGTCGCGTTCCACGTCCGGGTTGACGGTGCAGGAGATGCGCTTGCCAAACATGATGCCGTTCAGGCAGCGCAGGCAACCGATGCAGGGACGGATATCATCGGCATTGCCGGCAGCGGCCTTGTTGCAGAACTCGGCATCGCACAGATTGGCGCGGCCCATCATGCAGATGTCGGCAGCGCCGTCCTCGATCAGCTCCTCGGCAATCCATGCCTCATTGATGCGGCCGACCGTGGCGACGGGAATGTTCACATGCTTTTTGATCTCGCGCGAGCAGGCGGCGTGCGAGGCCTGCTGCGTACCGGCGGCGGGAATCGCGGAGCCGCGCTTGATGGTAGTGCCGCCCGACACGTGGATCATGTCGACGCCAGCCTTCTCCAGGCGACGCGAGACGTAGATCATGTCGTTGAGGGTCAGACCGCCATCGGTGTACTCGTCGCCCGAGATACGGACGTCGATGATGAAGTCCTTGCCGCAGCGCTCGCGAATCTCGGCGATGACCTCGAGCAAGAAGCGCATGCGGGCATCGAGCGAGCCACCGTACTCGTCGGTACGCTTGTTATAGAGCGGGGTCAAAAAGCCGCCGAGCATGCCGTGGGCGTGCGCCGCATGGACCTCGACGCCGTCGACACCGGCCTTCTGCATGCGCACGGCAGCGTCGCCAAACTGATGCGTGAGCTCGTGGATCTCATCGACCGTGATAGGGCGCGGCGCCTCGCGGGCATAGGACGGGCCCACAAAGGACGGGGCGACGAGGCGCGGCGTGCCCGGAATGTTAAAGGCCATGTAGGCGGGGTGGAAGAGCTGCGGCATGATCTTGCAGCCGTACTCGTGGACGGCGGCGGCGAGCTTTTCCCAGCCGGGGATAAACGTGTCGTCGTAGCAGCACATGTCACCCGGCAGATAGGTATAGGTGGGCTCGACCGTCACGACCTCGGTGATGATCAGGCCCACGCCGCCCTTGGCACGGGCGCGGTAATGGTCGACCAAATCGTCGGTCACATAGCCGTGATCGGCCAGGTTGGTAGACACCGGCGGCATAAAGACGCGGTTCTTGACCTCGGTCGTACCGACCTTGATCGGGCTAAAGAGCATCGGGTAGGCGGATGACTCCATACAGGCTTCCTTTCGTTTAAGCCGCTCGGCGGCAGTTGCTAACGTACATATCGTATCAGCAACTGCCGTATCCGCAGTCAAACATACCCAAACGCCGGTCGGCTAATGAATACCGCGGCCCAAGTCTTCGGCAATTTTGTCCACGCCCTTAAGTGCGGCGCAAGTCTTTTTGTTGGAGCAATGTCCCGTGCAAACGCCGCCCTGAGCGCAGTCGGCGCAGGTTCCCTTGCGGTAGATGCGTACGCACACGGCGACAAACGCAATGGCGATAACGGCCAGCACAACAATATCGATAGGTGCCATAGCAAGCCTCCTCTAGTTAACCACCACTTACTTTACCCCATTCTCCATCTGCCAAAAAGGGACAGGTTTATTTTGGTCGGTTTTATCTGCGGAAACGTCACATCTCCCCCACCAAAAAGCCCGAGTGTCACTGGGACACCCGGGCTCGTGGAAAGGGGCTGATCCTTATTCGGACTTAAGCGGAAACTGCAGCGGAAGCGGTGTTGGTCTCGTCCTCGTCGGTCCAAGCATGCTTGGGCATGGGACGGAAGATCTGGAAGAGCATCGCAACAAGCAGCACAATGGCCACAATCGTCCAGATACCAAACTGTCCAAGGACCAGCAGGTTGTAGAACTGGTTGATGAACAGACCGATGACCCAAGCGAAGGCACACTCGTAGCCGATGGCAATCGCGGTCCACTTGCCGGAGTCCATCTGGTTGCGGATAGTTCCCATGGCGGCAAAGCACGGGGCGCACAGCAGGTTGAAGGCACCAAAGGCAACGCAAGCGCCCATAGTCGGGAACATGCCGGCAAACGCGGTCCACAGGCTCGGGTCGGTCTCGGCGGCGTCGGCAACCGACAGCAGCGAGCCGGCGGTGGCGACGACGTTCTCCTTAGCGACAAGGCCCGAGACGGTCAGCGCAGTTGCCTGCCAGGTGCTAAAGCCGAGCGGGGCGAAGATCCAGGCGACCAGGTTGCCCAGCATGGCAAGCACGGAGTAGTCCATGAACTCCTCGGGGATGCCCTCCATAGCAGGCAGGAAGCCAAACGTGCCGTTGTAGCTACCAAAGTTGGACAGGAACCACACCACGACAGTGGAGGCAAAGATGACCGTGCCGGCCTTCTTGATAAAGGCCCAGCAGCGCTCCCACACGTGCAGCGCCCAAGAGCGGATCGCCGGGAAGTGGTAGGCAGGAAGCTCCATAACGAACGGCGTCGGACGGCCGGCGAAGAGCTTGGTCTTCTTGAGCATGAGGCCCGAGGCGATGACGGCAAAGACGCCCAGGAAGTAGAAGAGCGGGCTGATCCACGCGGCGGTGGTGGAAGAATCGCCGATGATGGAACCCATGAGCAGGGCGATGATCGGCAGCTTAGCGCCACAGGGAATGAACGTGGTGGTCATGACCGTCATGCGGCGGTCCTTCTCGTTCTCGATGGTCTTGGTGGCCATGACGCCGGGGACGCCGCAGCCCGAGGACACGAGCATGGGGATGAACGACTTACCGGACAGGCCAAAGCGGCGGAATACGCGGTCCATGATGAAGGCGACGCGGGCCATGTAGCCGCAGTCCTCCAGGAAAGACAGCATCACAAAGAGCAGGAACATCTGCGGCACAAAGCCAAAGATTGCACCCAGGCCGCCGACGATGCCGTCGCAGACCAGCGAATCGACCAGGCCGCCGTCCTCGGTGCCGCCCGCCACAAGGGCGTCGTGCACCATGGTGGTGATACCCGGGACATAGGGGCCGTACTGTGCCGGGTCGACCGAGTCGGCATTGTCGCCCGCAGCCTCAACAGCTGCGTCATAGGCGTCGCGACCCTGACCGAGCACGTACCAGCCGTCGGTGCCGAAGAGTTGGTCGTTGGTGAAGTCAGTCACCGTGCCGCCGAGGGTAGAAACGGCGATGTAGTACACGCAGAACATGATCACGACGAAGATCGGCAGACCGAGGATGCGGTTGGTAACCACACGGTCGATCTTCTCGGAAGTGCTCATCTTGGCCGGAGCCTTGGTGAGGCACTCGTCGATGATGTGGGCAATCACGCCGTAGCGCTCGCCGGTGATGATGGACTCGGCATCGTCGTCGCAATCCTGCTCGCACTGGGCGACCAGCTGCTCAACGCGATCGGCCTTCTCCTTGGTGAGGTTGATGAGCTTGCAGGCGTCCGCGTCGCGCTCAAACAGCTTGACAGCGTAGTAGCGACGCTTGTTGGCGGGAACGCTCGCCGGCAGGTTGTTCTCGATGTGGTCCAGAACGTCCTCGATGGAGGAATCGAACTTGTGCTCCGGCACCTGGCCCTTGGAAGCAGCAGACTTCTTGACCTGCTCGAACAGCTCCTTGATACCCTTGTTTTTAAGGGCCGAGATCATCATGACCGGGCAACCGAGCTTCTTGGACAGCTTGTCGGTGTCGATCTTGTCGCCGTTCTTCTCCACGAGGTCGGCCATGTTGAGGGCCACGACCACGGGCAGGCCGGTCTCGATGACCTGAAGTGCCAGGTACAGATTGCGCTCAAGGTTGGTCGCGTCGACAACCTGGACGACCACATCGGGCTCGCCGCTCATGAGGTAATCGCGCGAGCACTGCTCCTCGGAGCTGTAGGGGGAAAGCGAGTAGATGCCGGGGAGGTCCGTAATCGTGACGTTCTTGTCACTCAGGAGCTTGGCTTCCTTTTTCTCAACCGTGACGCCGGGCCAGTTGCCAACGTAGCCGTTGGCGCCGGTGATCAGGTTGAAAAGCGTGGTCTTGCCGCAGTTGGGGTTACCCGCCAGCGCGACATGGATCTGAGAATCCGCCATTCAATCCTTCTTCCTTGTGTGCCCGCGCTGCTTTCTCCGCACGGGCTGGATAATGTGCTTCAACATTGCAAATTTAAGTTAGAAAAACCTAACTTTATCTGCATAAATAGTTGCCGCGGGCCCTTACTGGACCTCGACGACGGCAGCCTCCTCCTTGCGGATGGAAAGCTCGTAGCCGCGCACGTTGATCTCGACCGGATCTCCGAGCGGTGCAACCTTAACGACCTTGAACGAAGTGCCCTTGATGAGGCCCAGGTCCATAAGGTGACGGCGAAGCGCGCCCTCGCCGTGAAGCTTGACGATGGTAGAGCTCTCGCCCACCTTAACGTCACCCAACGTCTTCATATTCTTTTCCCCCTTTCAGCTTTAATGAAATGCTGCGAACTAACCGACGGTCATGATGTGCATGGCGACCTTGGTATCGATACCAAAGCGTGCGCCCAGCACGGTGACGATGATATTGGCTCCACTCGAGCTCACCACGTGAACCTCACTGCCCTCGACAAAGCCGAGGTCCTTGAGGTGGTGCTTCATGTCCTCATTGCCCTTTACACGAGACACGTGCACGGTTTCGCCCGCTTTCACCATCGAAAGCGGCATGGCCGGCATCTGCGGTCCGCAAGACATGAGTGTGCTCCTAACGTCAGTTCGTCCTCAACATCGACGCAGCAAAAGTTAACCACGTCTATGTTCGCTACAGTAAACTAGCACGTGGTTAACTTTTTGGAAAGGGTCCCTATTCAGTTTTCGAAAAAGTTTCCCATATGAAACAGGTGTGACAAGGGGACAGCCCCTTTGTCACATTGTTGCGTTTAGAGGGAGAGGTTTCTGATCGACGTGACACACGAGGCCTCGTCTACGCCCGAAATGCGGAAGATGATGTCCTCGCCGCACTCGCCGTAGAGAGCCATGAGCCCCATTACATCGCGGCCGTCGGTATGGCGATCGCCGATGCTGACCGATACGTTGCTACGATGCTTGGCAATTATGTCATAGAGCAGCGCAACCGGGCGGGCATGCAGTCCCAACGGATCTTTAATCGTCTTTGTAAACTCGACCATGTCCCCTCCCACGGCATCGCACATTCGGCCGGCAAACCCAGCCACGTGGTAGTTATTGTAGCGTTAGATGCTTGTCGAGAGCTCCTCTGAACACCTCGTGGGCAAAAAGTGGCAAATATGAGTACTGTCACCAATTTAGTAGCAGCAAAATCGAGAGCAAATTGCCTACTTTGAGCGATTCGAAGAGGTTGAAAGCCGTCAAACGCCCTTTAAAGGGGGTTATATAAATTGATTTTGAGCCTGTTTTTGCTCAGAACAGGCCGAATAATATGACACCTCTTTTGCAACAGTACTCATATTTGGCATTTTTTGACCACGGGGTCCAAAACCATGCCCCAAAACACAAGGGGGGCCTCGTAAGGCCCCCCCTTAGGAAAGGGAATCGATTTATTCCACAGCCGTAGATTAATCCTAGCCGCTACTCCATCATGTCGAGGACGGAGGGGCGCAGCTCGCTCTCGGCGGTCTCGGGATCGGTCTCGCGCAGGCGGTTGATATAGCGGTTGTACCACATCACGGCAAGGCCCAGGAAGACAACTACACCGCCAACGTTGTAGACCAGCGTCAGCCACAGCGGCTGATCGAGCGGGATGGTGCCGCAGACAAGCACAAAGCAGAAGACCACAAGCAGGAATGCGGCAACGACCAGACCAAAGCTGCGCGAGCCCATGCGGAAGTCACGGGGAGCGGCGTCGAAGTTCTTGCGCAGCATAAAGTAGGCAAGCAGGATCAGCAGCGGCGGGAGCAGAGCAGTGGCAGCCGTCATGTTGGTGACGATCATGAGCAGGTCGTCGAGGTTACCAGAGCCCAAGGCCGGGATGATCAGGATGGGGACGACGATGGCGAACTGCAGCCAAGCGGCGCGGGCGGGAATGCCGTGCTCGTTGAGCTCGACGATCTTGCTACCAAAGACGCCCTTGGGGATCTCGGTGAAGAAGACCTTGATGGGAGCAGAGGTCCACATCATGAGGGAGCCCAGCGTGGCAGCGAGAAGGATCAGGCCAATGATGCGCGTGGACACTTCCATGGGAATGCCAAAGTGGGCAAAGACAGCGCCGAATACGTCGAAGATACCGGTGGAGATGGCAACGCCGCCCTCGGGAATGAACAGGTTGACCAGCAGCGAAGCGCCTGCGTACAGAAGGCCGATGGTCAGGCCGGCGATAACGACGGTGCGCACGAAGGCCTTGACGCCGCCCTTAAGGTCGTTAAGGAACACGCCGACAGACTCAGCGCCGCCAACGCCCTGGATGATCCAGGCAAGCGTACCGAAGAAGCCCCACATAGTTGCGAAGTTGCTCATGTCGGGAGCCATGTTAGCGGGGGTAGGAGCCGTAGCGAACTCGACGCCGCCAAAGGCAGCAGCCAGGGACAGCAAGATGAACACGGCAGTCAGGCCGAGAGCCGCGGTCGAGCCGAAGGAGGAAATGGAGCCGATCCACTTAGCGCCCTTGGTCGAAACCCACGTGGCGATAGCAAAGACGACGATCTCGATAATGGTGATCCACAGCTGCGAGAGCTCGGCATTGGCACCAAAGAACACGTAGCTCGCGTAAATGATGACGTTGGGCAGGACGGACGCAAAGTAGAACAGGTTAACGAACCAGTAGCTAAATGCCGTCAGGAACGCCCAGCGACCACCCATCGAGGTCTTAACCCATGCGTACACGCCAGACTCGGAGTCCCTGTTGAGGCCGACGAACTCAGCGGTAACCAGGGTATAGGGGACAAAGTACAAAAGCGTGGCGAAGAAGAACGACGGCGCAGCTGCCAAGCCGATGGCCGCGTTGTTGTTGATGATGTTCTTGATACCGAACACGGCGGCGACCGTCATGCCCAGCAGAGCGAACGAACCGATCGTTCCTCGTTTTTCAGAGCTCATAAGCCCTCCCAATCATCCGTTATATCTCATCTAAAACCGTCCGGACTGCAAGCGCAATCGTGGACG